>NZ_JABMCA010000010.1:0-82389 GCF_014706005.1 Actinomadura sp. RB99
TCGCGGCGCCGGCCGACGCGGGGGACGGGACGCGGGGCCGCGTCTGGGCTCCGCCGGCCGGATGCGAGACGGACGGGCGGCCGGGCGCGAGCGGCGGACGGGACGCGGGCGCGATGACCCCGGCGGACGCCATCGTGACCGGCGGGACGCCGCCGGCGGCCGTCGGCGACAGGGCGGGCGCGGAGACGTCCGGCGGGCGGGCAGGGACCCCTGCCGCAATGGGGTCGGGCGGCGGAGGCGCCGCGACGGGGGACGGGACGGGCGGCGGGGCGGTGGCGCCCGCCGGAGCGGCCTGGGCCGTGGCGACGAGCGCGGCGGCCGTCGCGAGCAGGGTGGTCAGCGCGGTGCACGCGGGTTTTCGGCGCGGGCGCGAGCAGGGCGCGGGTGTGCGGACGGCATGCGGCCGGTTCATGGAGATCCCCCCGGTTCGGCTCTCCGCGCGGAGAGCGGCGGTGAGCACGCCGCCGCACGGGGCGGCGGCGCCCGGGGGGCCGCCGGTCGATGACCGGCCCTCTCTCTTGTCGGCAGCGCTCGGTGGCGGCCGATCGGAGGAATGCCCGGGTCCTGGATCTTGTAAACGCGGGGGCGGGCGGGGCGACGCCCGTCCCCGCGACTGTGTTACGACATACCCAGATGTTTCCTGGCGAAGTCCATTTCCGCCGACATTTGCGTGATGCGTTCCTCGACGACGAGGGAGCCGTGGCCCGCGTCGTAGCGGTACGTCTCGTGCGGCAGGCCCAGCTCGGCGAGGCGGGCGAGGTAGTTGTCGATCTGCCGGATGGGGCAGCGCGGGTCGTTCTCGCCCGCGAGGATCAGCACCGGCGCCTTCACCCGCTCGACGTAGGTGATCGGCGACGACTCGCGGTACCGGTCGGGGACCTCCTCGGGCGACCCGCCGAACAGCGACCGGTCGAACGCCTGGAGCCCCTCCATCTCGTCCTCGTAGGCGGCGACGTAGTCGGCGACGGGCACGGACGCGACGCCGACGCTCCAGTCGTCCGGCTGGGTGCCGATGCCGAGCAGGGTGAGGAACCCGCCCCATGACCCGCCGGTCAGCACGAGCCGGTCCGGGTCGGCGAGGCCGGTGGCGACGGCCCAGTCCCGGACGGCCTTGATGTCCTCCAGCTCGGTGAGCCCGACCCGTCCCTCGATCGCGTCGCGCCACCGCGAGCCGTAGCCGGTGGAGCCGCGGTAGTTGACGCGGACGACGGCGAACCCGTGGTCGACCCACGCGGCGGCGGCGGGGGCGAACGAGTCGTCGTCCTGCGCGGTCGGACCGCCGTGGACGTCGAACACGGTCGGGAACGGCCGGTCCCCCTCCGGCTTGCTGACCAGGGCGTGGATGCGGCCGCCGGGGCCGTCCACCCAGGCGTCCTCCACCGGGACGGACGGCGGGGCGGCGGGGCCGGGCGGGGTGAGGACGACCGCGCCCGACGACGACCGGATCACCGGCGGCTCGGCGGCCGACGACCAGGAGAACTCCACGGTGCCGTCGGGCCGCACGTCGGCGCCGCCGATCACGCCGCGCGGCGTCTCGACGCGGGACAGCGACCCGTCGCCGAGGTCGTAGCGGTACAGCTCGTCGCGCGCCTCGTGGTTGTGGGAGATCAGCAGCGCGGTCCCGTCCGGGTACCAGCCGGCGCCGATCTCGCCGGGCAGGTCGAGGACGATCTCCCGCTCGGTGCCGGCGACCGGGTCCCAGATGAGGATCTCGTCGCGGCCGCGGCGCTCGTGGCCCACGAGCAGGCGGGTGTCCCCGTCGACGGGCGCGAAGCCCATGCCGTAGACGCCCTTGCCGGGGCCGTCCCACAGGTCGGCGACGGCGGAGCCGTCCGGGCGGAGGACCCGCAGCGCCATGTGGCGGCTGTCGCCGTGCTCGCTGTGCCCGATCGCGACCAGCGACTCGTCCCGGGACAGCGCGGCGACGTGCGCGTCCTCGGCATGGTGGTAGAGGACCTCCGGCGCGGCGCCGGGACGGCAGAAGTGGACGGTGTTGCCGTCCTCGCCGGTGCGCCCGACGACGGCGAGCCCGCTCGCGCCGAGGGACAGCCCGGCGGGGTAGGACGGCTCCAGCCCGGGAACGGCGGGGGCGTCCTCGCCGCCGCCGAACGGCACGCGCCGCCAGACGCCGAACTCGTCGCCGTCGGTGTCGGCGAACCACCACACCCACTCCCCGGTGGGGTCGACGGTGCCGATCCACGTGCCGTTGGGCCGGTCCGTCATCTGCCGCTGCTCGCCGGTGCCGCGGTCCCAGGCGTAGATCTCCCAGGTGCCGGTGGCGTTGGAGCGGTAGATGCTGCGGTCCGGGGCGTCGCGCGCCCAGCGGGGGAGGCTGATGCGTGCGGCGCGGAACCGCGCCTTCCAGCGTTCGTCGTCGACCATCCCCCCAGTATCGCGGCGCCCCGGCCGCCGGCGTCAGGCGCCGGGCGGGACGGAGCCGTCGGAGGTCTCCGGAACGCCGTCCGGGACGCCGCCGGGGATCGCGGCGCGGCTGCCGGGGGCGAGGTCGCCGTGCACGGCGCGGGCGACGCGCTCGATGGTCTCGACGCCGTACGCCATGGTCGGGGCGCCCTGGGTGAGGACGGCGATCAGGTAGTGCTCGCCGCGGCCGGTGAACGCGCCGACGCTGTGCACGCGCCACTCCTTGCCGTGCCGGGGCAGCCAGCCGTTCTTGACGTGCCAGGTGATCCCGGCGGGCGTCCCGGCGGTGGCGCCCCAGCGCTGGGACGCGATGACGCGGTGCATGAGGCCCAGCTCGTAGGCGCGGGCGTCGTCGGTGAGCAGGGCGTTGTGCTCGGTGAGGCGCCGCAGGAGGGTGATCTGGTCGGCGGCGGTGGTCCGGGTGAGTCCCCAGTGCCCGGCGGGGTCGAGGCCGGTGTGCGCCATCCCGGCCTTCCGGAGGAACCGGTCCAGGCGGCCGGGGCCGACGGAGCGCCACAGCGCGGACGCGGCGCGGTTGTCGGACCTGGTGATCATCCTGGTGGCGAGGGCGTCCTCGGACGCGGTGAGCGGGCGGTGCGCGGCGGCGGCCTCGCGCAGCAGCGCGGCAAGGATCGCCGTCTTGACGACGCTCGCCGAGTCGTAGCGCCGACCGGCGAGGACGCCGCAGCGGACGCCGCGCTCCCGGTCGTAGACGGCGACGGACTCGGTTCCGGTGCGGCCCGCCAGCGCGGCGGTGATGCGGCGGCCGAGCCGCTTCGCGAGCACCGGGTGCCGGGCCGAGACGCACACCGGGGCGTCCGACGCGCGGGCGGGAGCGGCGGCGAACGGCACGGAACCGGCGGCGAGCACGGTGGCGGCGAGTGTGGCGGTGGCGAGCACGGTGGTGGTGCGCGCGGTAGTGGTGAGCGCGGCGGCCGGTCCCGCCGCCAGGGTCCGCGGAAGGAGTCCAGGCACCCGCCCACGCTAATGATCAAGAAGCGCCGGGCCGGTCACGACACGCGACGGAAGGGCGACGGAGTGTCGTCAGGGCGAGGCGAGCCGGCCGAGGAGCTGGTCGATCACGGCGCGGACCTGCCGGTCCATGGCGCGGGCGAACCCGGCCTCCACGGTGACCTGCGCGCCGGGCCGCAGCCGGGCGAGGGTCTCGGTGAGGTCGCCGAGGTCCTGCTCGCCGACGTCACCGACGACGTGGTCGGCGATCAGCCGGATGAACATCGCGGCCAGCTCGTCCATGCTCTCCTGGAGCCGCTGCCCCGCCGACAGGACCTCCGCGAGCGGCACCCCGGCGCGCACCAGCGTGACGGTCGCCTCCAGCTGGCGGCGGCTCCAGTGGGTGACGCGGTCGCCGTCGATCTCGATCACCCCGGACGCCAGCGCCCGCTCGACCGACTCGGGGCCGACCTCGCCCGGGAACAGCGCGGCCAGCTCGTCCAGCGTCATCGTGACGGGGACCTCGTTGGACCACGGCGCGGTGGCGACCTTCTCGACGCCGAGCACGGTGCCGATGTCGCGGCCCTGCTCCCACGCCGACAGCAGCTCGCGGATGCCCTCCAGGGTGTGGCCGCGCTCCAGCAGGTTGCCGATCATGCGGAGGCGGGCGAGGTGCTCGTCGGAGTACAGGCCGACGCGGCCCTCCCGCCGGGGCGGCGGGAGCAGCTTGCGTTCCTGGTAGTAGCGCAGGGTCCGGACGGGGACGCCGGCGGCGCGCGCGAGGTCGCCGATCCGGTACTCCCGGCCCGCGTCCGCGGAGGGGGCGCCCTGGTCGTCCGCAGGCTGTTCGGTCACGGGAGAAGCATAGTTCGCTACGACACGCGACCGGTTCCGGCCCGCCAGGGCCGCCGCGCGGGCGGAACGGGCGCGGCGCGGCCCGCGTCTGATCCGCCGTCGGACCCCCGGAGCGAAAGGCCTCCCATGTCGAAGACCCGTCCCGCCGTGCTGGCGGCGACCGTCCTGCTCGCCGGCCTCGGGCTGACCGCCTGCGGCGGCGGCCACCATCACCACACCACGGTCGTGCACCACCACCACACGACGGTGAAGCACAAGACCAAGGTGAAGGTGAAGCACCACTAGGCGCTACCGGCGCGCGCTACGCGGGCAGGTCGACGGAGATGTGGGAGGACAGGGCGCGGAGGAAGCCCGGCGCGTCGAAGATCGCGCCGGCGGAGGCCACGCCCGCCGTCCTGACCTGCCCGGTGAGCAGGCGGTGGACGGCCTCCACGGCGAGAGGCGCGGTCACGGCGTAGATGTCGCGGCCCCGCGCCACGGCGCGCCGTTCGGTGCCGCCCGAGCGCACGATCACGTCGACGAGGAAGGTCTGCGCGGACCGGCCGCGCTCGTCGGCCGGGGCGGGGGCCGGGGTGCCCGGGTCCGCGATGTCCCTGGCCGCCTCGGCCGTCATGTAGGTGGTGACCTCGGGGACGGCCAGGTGGCTGGGCACGGTGACGACGTCGGCCATGGCATACTCCCCGATGACGGTCCTGGACCCCATCGGGGCGGGGAAGGGCCACTCCAGGGTCGGCGGCTCGTCGTCGCGGTACTCCAGGCGCCCGCCCGAGTAGCGGACGCGCCGACCGTCGCGGCGGCGCCGGGAGACCGCGCCCGCGGCCCGCGTCCCGCGGGTGGGGTGCCATCCGCTCAGGCCGTAGGCGACGTGCACCTCGTCGGCCTCCGTCCGGCCGTCCAGGGCGGCGGTGGCCAGCAGGTCGCCGAAACCCCCGAAGAAGGCCATGGCCGGGACGACCGGCGTCCCGCCAGCGCGCCCCGCGAAGTGGGCGAACGTGTCGGCGTTGGCCTCGATCTCGGCCGCCACGTCCACGTACGGGATCCCGGCGCGCAGGGCCGCCTCGATCACCGGCGCCGCCGTCGCGGCGAAGGGCCCGGCGCAGTTCACCACGGCCGCCGCACCGGCCAGCGCGCGGTCGAGCGAGGCCGGGTCGTCCACCGAGGCGGGCCGGGCCTCCAGCCCGGACGCGGCGGCCAGCGGCGCCAGCCTGCCGGCGTCGCGGCCGGACGGGATCGGGACGAACCCGCGGGCCTGGAGCTCGTCCACCACGAACCGTCCGGTGTGCCCGTACGCACCGAACACCGCGACCTTGTCCATCGTTCGTCCACCTCGTGATCTGCTGCGATCCGTCGTGGACCATCCTGGCGAGCGCGGCCGTCCCGGTGTGAGTGTCCGGAACGCCATTACCCATACAATTCCGGCCATGACCACCGTCGCGCTGGCCGCCGCCGAGGGGATGCTGCACTTCGAGCTGTCCCTGGCCTACGAGGTCTTCGGCTCGGCACCGCCGAGCGTGCCCGGCCCCTGGTACGACCTCGTCGTCTGCGGGGCGGAGCCCGTGCGGACCGGCCGGTTCCGGCTGGAGCCCGACCACGGCCTCGACCGGCTGCCGGACGCCGACACCGTGATCGTCCCGGGCTGGGACACCGACGTCGATCCGCCCGCCGACCTGGTCGGCGCGGTGCGCGCCGCGCACGAGGCGGGCGCGCGCGTGGCCTCCCTCTGCACGGGCGCGTTCGTGCTGGCCGCGGCGGGCCTCCTGGACGGGCGCCGCGCGACCACCCACTGGGCGCACACCCGGACCCTGGCCGAGCGCTACCCGCGCGTCGAGGTGGACCCGGACGTCCTCTACGTGGACAACGGCAGCGTGCTGACCTCGGCGGGCAAGGCCGCCGCCATGGACCTGTGCCTGCACCTCGTCCGCCTCGACCGCGGCTCCGCGGTCGCGAACACGGTCGCCCGCCGCCTGGTCGTGCCGCCGCACCGGGACGGCGGGCAGGCCCAGTTCGTCACCGCCCCGGTCCCCGATCCGGGCGACCACCCGCTCGCCGGCCTGCTCCCCTGGGCGATCGAGCGGCTGGACCGGCCGCTGACCGTCGCCGACCTGGCGCGCCGGGCGCGGATGAGCGAGCGCAACCTGGGCCGCCACTTCCGCGCGGCGACCGGCACCACGCCGCTGCAATGGCTGCTGGCCCAGCGGATCCGCCACGCCCAGCAGCTTCTGGAGACGACCGACGACGGGATCGACGCCATCGTGGCGGCCACCGGCATGGGCACCGCCACGACGCTGCGCCGGCACTTCAACCGCACGGTGGGCGTTCCCCCCGACACCTACCGCCGCACCTTCCGCTCGCGCGCCGGGGAGCGCCCGCCCCCCGGCCCATGATCATCGGTCGTGCACGGGGCTAGGTGACGCGGCGGACGGGCATGATCCGCCGTTTGCGGTGCTGGCGGCCGTCCTCGTCGAGGCGCTGCGCGTCGGCGGCGATCAGGTCGCGGAGCGTGCGCGGGACGATGTCCTCCCGCTTCTCGGCGAAGCGGGTGCGCGGGGCGGTGGAGCGCATGGCGGTCCCTCCCTGCTGTCGGTGCGGGTCCCCGGCCCGGTGCCGGGCTCGGTGGTCAGGCCGCGGCGGTCGGGCTCGGCCGTCGGGCGCGGTGGTCAGGCCGCGGTGGTCAGGCCGCGGTGGTGATGTCGCCGTAGGCGTCGTGGACGGTGTCGAGCGCCCACCGCATCCGGACCGCGAACGTGTCGGGGTGGTCGCCGGCCTCCTGGGCGACGCGGGCGGCGCAGGCGGACGGGTCGTCGCCGCACCTGCGCGACAGGGCCGCGACCACGGTGCGGACCTGCTCGGGAGTGGGGTGGTCGGAGGCCTGCAGGCCGGAGCTGAAGAGGATCCCGGCGAGTTCGGTGGCGGTCATCGAGGGATTGGGCGGCATGTTCGACATCGTGTGCCTTCTTCCTACGAGGGGGCCTCGTCCCCCTGCTGCCGACTACGACTCTGCCGGAAAGGCGGAATCATCGCCATCGGGGAGAACACCCATTCGGAGGTGCGGGTCACCCCCGGAACACCCGTAGGCGACGGCGTTCCGGGATCGGGGTTCAGGAATCTTCAGGGAGCCGGCGTGGCGCGGCCCTGTGCCGGGCCCGCGCCGCCGGACGCTTCGTTTCGGTCGTGACGGCCCCGGCCGGCCGGCGCCGTCGTGCGCGCTGAGCTCCGCGTACCAGGAGCCTTTCCCTAGCACGGCGCGTTATGCACACATCCAGGCTAGTCGGAGCCCGCAAATCCCGTACCCCCTGCGAGGGCGTCCCTGAAGGCCCTGACGGCGGGGTGCGCGCCGCCGCCCCGGCGGGTCGCGGTGAACAGCCGCCGGACGCGCCGCCCGGCGGGCAGCGGCGCCATCGCGACCGTCGGCGGGCGGTCCGTCCAGACGAGGCCGGGGAGGAGGGCGGCGGCGTGGCCGCGCTCGGCGAGCCGCAGGTGCAGCAGCAGATCGCTGGACTCGAACCGGACGTCGGGTTCGAACCCGGCGTCGCGGCACAACCGGGTGGCCCAGGCGCGGGCGGCGGTCCCGGCGGGCTCCATCACCCACGGCACGCCGGCGAGGTCGGCGAGCCCCACGTCCGCCGCGACGGCGTTCTCCGGGAGGGTGTTCTCCGCAACGGTGCCGGGCAGGGCGAGGCGGATCTCGTCCTCGCCCAGCTCCTCGTACTCGACCCCGGACGGCCGGGGGTGCGGGTCGCCCGGGTACTCCTCGGTGACGACCACGTCGAAGTCGCGGGCGAGCAGCGCGGGCAGGGCGCTCTCGGGCTCCCGCTGGGTGATCTCGACGCGGAGGCCGGGATGGGCGTCGCGGAGCGCGCTGAGCGCGCCGGGGACGAGCGCGAGCGCGGCGGTCTGGAACGCGGCGACGCTCAGCACGCCGGTGATGTCGCGCAGGGACGCGGCGAGGTCGGCCTCCGCCCGTTCGAGGCGCTCCAGCACGGCCTCGGTGTGCGCGACGAGGATCTCGGCCTGCGCGGTCAGCCGGACGCGCCGCCCGACGGGTTCCAGCAGCCGCACGCCGGCCTCCCGCTCCAGGACCGACAGCTGCTGCGAGATCGACGACGGGCTGTAGGAGAGCGCCTCGGCGACGGCGGCGAGGGTCCCCCGGTGCTTGAGCTCGCGCAGGAGCCGCAGCCGGTGCAGGTCGAGCATGGCCCTCCGATTCGTCGATCCTTCCGATGATTATCGCTCGGAAAGATTCGCTGGACCGATGGATCGCGAGTGCGGAAACGTGGTCCCATGGCTCCCGCCTCTCCCGCCTCCCTCGCCCGGACCTCCTGGTTCTCCCGTCCCGCCGCCCGGGACTGGAGGTGCCCGCCCGCCTCCCGCGAGGTCGCCGCCTTCCACGCCGCGCTGCCCGGATACGCGCCGACACCGCTGGTCGAGACGCCCGAGCCGGCCGCCGGCCTCGGCGCCGGGCGGGTGTTCGTCAAGGACGAGTCGTCCCGCCTCGGGCTGCCCGCCTTCAAGATCCTCGGCGCGTCGTGGGGGGTGTGCCGCGCGCTGTGCGACCGGCTCGGCGTCCCCGTCCCGGCGGCCGACCCGATCGGCGCGCTGCGGGCCCGCGCCGGGGCGTTCCGGCTGGTCACCGCGACGGACGGCAACCACGGGCGGGCCGTCGCCGCGATGGCGCGGATGCTCGGGACGCGGGCGGAGGTGTTCGTGCCGGACGGCGTCCACCCGGTGGCGCTCGCCGCGATCGAGGGCGAGGGCGCCCGGGTCGTGCGGGTCGGCGCGCCGTACGACGCGGCGGTGCGCAGGGCCGCCGAGTCCGCCGAGGGGGACGCGTCGGCGCTGCTCGTCCAGGACACGGCCTGGCCCGGCTACGAGCGCGTGCCCCGGTGGATCGTGGAGGGCTACTCGACGCTCTTCACCGAGATCGACGCGCAGTTGCGCGCGGCCGGCGCGGGATCACCGGACATCGTGGCGGTCCCGGTGGGGGTGGGGTCGCTGGCGCAGGCGGCGGTGGTGCACTACCGGTCGGGCGCGTCCGCGCCGAAACTGCTCGCCGTGGAGCCGGACGCGGCGCCGTGCGTGCTGGCGAGCCTGCTCGGCGACCGCCTGGTCACCGTGGAGACGGGGGCGACGTCCATGGCGGGCCTGAACTGCGCCACGCCGTCCTCGTCGGCCTGGCCGTACCTGCGGGCGGGCGTGGACGCGGCCGTCAGCGTCGCGGACGCGGCCGTCGCGGACGCCGCGCGCGAGCTGGTCGCGCTGGGCGTTTCCGCCGGTCCGTGCGGTGCCGCGGCCCTGGCGGGGGTGCGGGCCGCGCTGCCCGGCCTCGGCGTCGGGCCCGGGGACACGGTCGTCCTGCTGAGCACCGAGGGCGCGGCCGCGAACCCGCCGCCCGCCTGACCCGCGCCGGATCCGGCGGGGCGGCCGTCACAGCCGGTCGAGCAGGCGGGCGAGGAGGGCGCGGCCCTCGTCCGGCGGCAGCGCGGCGGCCGACAGGCGGTCCCAGGCGGCCGTGTAGGCGGCGACGTCGGCGGGCTTGTCCAGGTACAGCGCGGTCGTGAGGAACTCGAGGTAGACGACGTCGGGGAGCGCCCCTCCCGCGAAGCTCAGGATGGAGAAGCCGTGCGCGAGCGGCAGCGGGCGCCCGCCGACCGGGATGATCCGCAGCTCGACCCGGCCGCTGTCGGCGAGCGCGGCCAGGTGCCCGAGCTGGCCGCGGATCAGCTCGGGCCCGCCGACGAAGCGGCGCAGCGCCGCCTCGTCCACGACGGCGGCGAGCGTGCGGCCGGGGTCGTCGGCGAACCGGCGGCGGCGCAGCCGGCGGACGGCGGCCCGCTCGTCGATCTCGATGCGCCGGTCGCCCTCCCGGATCCCGTCGCGGATCGCGAGGCAGGCGCGCGTGTACTCCTCGGTCTGGAGCAGCTCGGGGATCTGGCACGGCTCGTAGGCGCGGACCTCGCGGGCGGTCCCCTCCAGGTCGAGGAACCGGTGCGTCCAGGGCGGGATCAGCTCGCCGTACCGGTGCCACCAGGCCCGCTCGTTGGCCTCCCGCGCGAGGCGGAGCAGCTCCTCGCGCTCGGCGCCGTCCGGCACCCCGTAGAGGGTGAGCAGGTCGGCCACGTCGCGGCGGGCGAACGAGGTGCGGCCGAGCTCGATCCGGCTGATCTTGGACGCGCTGCCGCGGATCGCGTAGCCGGCCTGGTCGCGGCTCAGCCCGCTGCGTTCCCGCAGGCCGCGCAGCCGGGCGCCGACGAGCATGCGGCGCGCCGTCGGGCCGTGCACGGTCCCGGTCCCCGGCCCGGCCGCCCCCGGCTCCTGCCCTGCGCTCAACACCGCTCCTCGGGGGTGGGGATCCTGCCAGCGGGATAGTAGTGGCAAGTGCATATGCACGTGCAGCAGACGGCGGAGTCACGTTGTGGCCAGATCCTGCCGCATGAAAGACTCCGGCCATGCACCGTGTCGTGGTCCTCGCGCTCGACGGCGTGTACCCGTTCGAGCTCGGCATCCCGGTCCGGATCTTCGGCTCGGCCACCGGCCCCGGCGGCGCCCCCCTCTACGAGGTGCTGACCTGCGGGATCGACGGCCGCCCGGTGCGCAGCAGCGCCGACTTCGCGATCGCCGTCGAGCACGGCCACGAGATCATCGAGACCGCCGGCACGCTCGTCATCCCGCCGTTCGGCTGCGGCCCCGCCGTGGCGCCCGGGTGCCCGCCGCCGATCGCCGACGCGCTCTCCCGGCTCCGACCCGGCGCCCGGATCGTGTCGATCTGCACCGCGTCCTACCTGCTCGCCGCCGCCGGCCTCCTCGACGGCCGGCCCGCCACCACGCACTGGGCCGAGGCCGAGCGTTTCAAGGCGCTGTTCCCCGAGGTCGACGTGAACGCCGACGTGCTGTTCGTGGACGACGGCGACGTGCTCACCTCGGCGGGCGTCGCCGCCGGGATCGACCTGTGCATGCACCTCGTCCGCCGCGACCACGGCAGCGAGGTCGCCAACCGGGTCGCCCGCCGCTGCGTCGTGCCGCCGTGGCGGGAGGGCGGCCAGGCCCAGTTCATCGAGCGTCCCGTCCCCGAGCCGGACGCGGCCGCCACGTCCGCGACCCGCGCCTGGGCGCTCGGCGAGCTGCACCGGCCGATCCCGCTCGCCGAGATGGCGCGGCACGCGCGGATGAGCGTCCGCACGTTCTCCCGCCGGTTCCGCGACGAGGTCGGGATGACGCCGGGGCAGTGGCTGGCCCGGCAGCGCGTCGACCTGGCCCGCCGCCTGCTGGAGACCACGGACCTGCCCGTCGACCGCATCGCCGAGCAGGCGGGCTTCGGCACGTCGGCGTCGCTGCGCCAGCACCTGGTCGCCTCGATCGGCGTCCCCCCGTCCGCCTACCGGCACACCTTCCGCACCGCGCGCACGCACGCCCCCGCGCACTGATCGGGAGCGAGTTGGCGAGAGATCTCCTTTTTAGGGCGGTACATCCGGCCTACGCGTGAGTAACATATTCCCACCGCGGACGCGCGGGACGGATCGACGCGACGACGGAGCATGAGGGACGCCGCCATGAACCCCGTGACCGAACTGCTCGCCGAACGGCTGGACGAGATCACCGCCGAGATCGTCGGCGAGATCGCCGGCCGCGTCCCCGCGTACACGGGCCTGAGCGCGGCGATGATCCTCACCCTCGTCCGGGACGCGCTGACCGTCTACACCGGCGCGCAGGACCGCGGCGCCGCGCTCGACCACTTCCGCCGCCTCGGCGCCCACGAGGCCCGCGCGGGCCAGGACGTCCGGCACCTGGAGTCGGCGCTGCGCAGCGGGGCGCGCGTGCTCATCCGCCGCACCGCCAACGCCGCCGCCCGCGTCCACCCGCCGAACACCGAGTTCATCGCGGTGATGGAGAGCGCGTTCAGCGCGGAGGACCAGATCGTCGAGGCCGCGGTCGACGGCCACCACCGCGCCGCGCGCCCCCGCAACGGCTCCCGCCTCTACCCCCTCGTGGCACGCGGCCAGCGCTATTCCCCGAACTGACCGCGAGCCGGATGGCCGCGTAAGGCCCTTCGGACCTCGTCCCGAACCCGGTGCGCCCTCCCGCTCGCCGCGCCCGTGCCTCAGCCGTTCGGGCCGGACGGGATGTGGACGGCGCGCTCGTTCGGCACGCAGTGCGTCATCTTGAGGCCGTTCACGTCGCGGGGACCGTTCCTGCCGAGGTCGCCGAGCCGCCGCCGGTCCTCGTCGGTGAGGTCCTGGCCCTGTAGCGGCTTCAGATGCGCGACGTCCTCCGGCGCGATGCCGAGGCCCTTGCCGACGCGCAGCCCCAGGTCGTCCTCGACCAGCAGGAAGTGCCACACCATCCGCTCCTGGACGGCCCGCACGCACTGCGACAGCTGGTCGACGAGGTTGGCCACCAGGTCGTCGCGCTCCCAGTCCTCCATCAGCAGGTAGCGCTGCCCGGCCTGCTCGTAGTCGTTGGCGCGCGGGATCCGCATGCGGGTCAGCCGGCCGCGGATCTCCGGGCCCTGCTCGTCGTGCGTCGGGTACTGCGCCTCCCGGAGCCCGCCGGTGATGGACGGCTCGTAGTTGACGTGCGGGTTCTCGCCGTAGCCGTCGACGTAGTAGGTCATCTGCCCGTCGCGCTGGTTGGTGGCGACCCGCGCCTCCTTCGCCTGGTTGACGGGCAGTTGCAGGTAGTTCGGCCCGACCCGGTGCCGCTGGGTGTCGCTGTAGGAGAACGTCCGGCCGACGAGCATCTTGTCGTCGGAGAAGTCGAGGCCGTCGACCAGCACGCCCGTGCCGAACGCGATCTGCTCGTTCTCCGCGAAGTGGTTCGCGACGGTGCGGTCGAGGACGATCCGGCCGACGGGCTTCGGCGGGAAGTCGTTCTCCGGCCACACCTTCGTGTCGTCGAGCGGGTCGAAGTCCAGCTCGGGGTGGTCGTCGTCGCTCATCATCTGGACGAGCAGCTCCCACTCGGGGTACTCGCCGCGGTCGATGGCGTCGTGCAGGTCCCTGGTGGCGTGGCCGAGGTCGTTCGCCTGCACGGCCGCGGCGTCGGCGCCGGTCATGCTGCGGACGCCCTGCTTCGGCATCCAGTGGTACTTGACCAGGACGGTGTCCCCGTCGTCGTTCACCCACTTGTAGGTGTTGACGCCGAAGCCCTGCTGGTGCCGGTAGTCGGCGGGGATGCCGCGCGGGCTGAACAGGTTGACGAGCATGTGCATCGCCTCGGGCGTCTGCGACATGAAGTCGAAGATCCGGTTCGGCTCCTGCCGGAACGTCACGGGGTCGGGCTTGAGGGCGTGGATGACGTCGGGGAACTTGATGGCGTCCCGGATGAAGAACACCGCGAGGTTGTTGCCGACGAGGTCCCAGTTGCCGTCCTCGGTGTAGAACTTGATCGCGAACCCGCGGGGGTCGCGGGCGGTCTCGGCGGAGTCCCGGCCGCCGATGACGGTGGAGAACCGCAGCGCGACCGGGGTCCGCTTCCCGCGCTCCTGGAACAGCTTCGCGCGCGTGTAGCGGGAGATGGGCTCGTCGCCCCAGGAGCCGTACGCCTCGAAGTAGCCGAAGGCGGTGGCGCCGCGCGCGTGCACGACCCGCTCGGGGATGCGTTCCCGGTCGAAGTGGCTGATCTTCTCCAGGAACTGGTAGTTCTCCAGGGTGGCGGGGCCGCGCGCCCCGACGGTCCGCTGGTTCTGGTTGTCGTAGACCGGATGGCCCTGCCGGTTCGTCAGGACCGGGCGCTCGTCCCCCGGCTCGGAACCCATGCTCGCAACGTCGGTCACGCCGGCTCTCCCCCTCGTTCTGCTCGTGGCCGGTCGGCGGGATGGCACTACCCGCAAGCCGCGCCCCGGAAGGTCCGGCGCCGGTAAAGCCCTCATGACCGGTGGCTCCGGCCGCGCGCGGGGTCAGGCGTTCCGCACGGACAGCGCGAGGGCGGGGCACATCTCGGCGGCCTGGACGGCGTCGCGCAGCAGCCGCGCGGGGACGGCGGCGCCGGCGATGACGGGGTAGCCGAACTCGTCGAGCCGGACGAGGTCGGGCAGCAGGTGGCGGCAGAGGCCGTGCCCGGCGCAGCGGGACCAGTCGATCGCGAGCCGGTGCGGGGACGCCTCGGCCTCCTCGGGCTCCTCGCCGTGGACGGGCAGGAACCGGCGGACCGGCCGGCCGCAGCCGCCCCGGTCGAGGTGCGCGGCGACGTCGTCGCCGAAGGCGCGGAGCGCGGACAGCAGGAAGCGGGTCGTCCCGTCGGGGTGCTTGCAGGCGCCGCGGCCGCGGACGGTGGCGCTGCCGCGGCGGACGGCGGCGACGGCCTCGTCCCCGGCGGTCCCGGCGGCGAGCGCGGCGACGGACCGGGCGATCGCGGGCAGGCCGAGCCGGCAGGGGCCGCACTGCCCGGCGGACTCGGCGCCCATGTACCCGGCGACGCGGGCGATCTCGCCGAGCGGGCAGGTGTCGCGGGGCAGCGGGACGACGATCCCGGCGCCGAGCGCGCCGCCGGCCGCCGCCATCGACTCCCGCGACACCGTGACCCGCGCGGCCTGCGCGGGGGTGAGGCAGGCGCCGTGGTAGCCGCCGACGATGACGCCCTGCCCGGCGTCGGTGCCGCAGTGCCGGAGCACGTCGGCGAGCGGGACGCCGGCGGGGGTCTCGACGACCATGTGCCCGCCGTCGGGGAGGGTGACGGTGAGCAGGACGGTCCCGGGCTCGCGGGGCGTGCCGGCGGCGCGGTACCCGTCGGCGCCGAGTTCGGCGAGCACGGCGAGCTGCGCGAACGTCTCCGCGTTGGACAGCAGGGTGGGGAGCCGGTCGACGCCGCTGTCGGCGGCGCGGACCTTCTGCCCGGGCGGGATCGGCGTCTCGCCGTTGACGCCCCGGACGAGCGCGCCGCCCTCCCCGGTGATGAACCGCTCGGGGAGCCGGACGACGCGGGCGCGGTCGCGGAGCCGGGTCTCGGCGACGGCGAGCCGCAGCGACCGCGCGGCGAGGCCGTCGTCGGTGACGCCGATGACGAGCTCCCGCGCGCCGAGCGCCTTGACGGCGAGGACCGCGCCGTTCAGCACGAGGTGCGGCACGTGCGCGAGGAGGGCCTTGTCCTTGGAGCTGGCGGGCTCGCCCTCGGTGGCGTTGACGAGGACGACGGGGTCGCGGCCGGTGCGCCGCGCCGACCGGTGCACGGCGGCGAGCTTGCGGGCGAACGGGAACGCGGCGCCGCCGCGCCCGCGCAGGTCGACGCTCTCGGCGAGCGCCGCGAGCTCGCGGAGCGGCAGCCCGCGCGGCACGGGGTGGACGAGCCGGTGCGCCGCCGCGTCCAGCCGGGACGTGCGGTCGAGGCCGGCCAGCAGGCGCGGCGGCCCGATGGTGGTGAGGCGGAACGCGCGGCCGGTCGCGGAGGCGGTGCTCACGGGCGGCTCCTCGACCAGCGTTTCGCCTCGTCCTTGAGGTCCGCCCAGAACTGCTCGTCGGGGACGCGGGCCTCGGCGGCGGGCGCGGGCCGCCGGGCCGGGGGACGCGCCGCCGCGGCGGGACGGACCGGCCGGGGCCCCGTCGTGCGGCGGTGCCGGGACGCGACCGCCAGCCGCACCAGCACCAGCAGGACGACCGCCGCGGCGCACAGCAGGTAGCTGTAGACCACCCAGCTCTTGGCGGCGCGCCCGGCCTGGAGGCCGTGGACGAGCGCGACCGGCCAGCACGCGTACACGGCGAGGTGCAGCAGCCGCCACGTCCAGGCGCGCCCGGCGCCGATGAACCGGCCGCGGGCGACGCCGGTGAGCGCGGCGAGGACCATCAGGTCGCCGGCGACGGGCCCGAGGCTCACCATCAGCCCGTGGCCCCGGAACCCGGCGGCCGGGAGCGCGGCGTCGAGCGCGGACGCGTGCTTCTCCAGCACCTTCAGGACGATGTGGACGGCGAGGAAGCTGAGCGAGAGCGCGGCGGCGGCGCGGTGCCCGGACTGGGCGAGGATCCGCAGCCGGATCGGCGTGGACCGGCTCGCGGCGAGCAGCCCGAACACGACCGCGCCGGTCAGCCCGACCAGCGTGAACACGCCGGAGAAGAACTCCAGGAACGCGTGCGCGGCGGTGAGGAGGTGCGCGGCGCGCCCGGTCCGCCCGGCGACCGCGGCGGCGGCGAGTCCCGCCGCCATAAGCGCGATCTTGAGCGTCCGCCGGCGCGCCGGGGCCCGGACGGGCGGGGACGAGGCCGTGTTCACGCGCGCCTCCCCGTCATGACGACGCCGCCGTCGTCGGGGACGTCGCGGGCGACGAGGTAAGGGTCGGCGACGGTGCGGGGGTGGGGACCGCACCGTCGCCGAGGTTCGGCAGCGGGTCGCCCTGGCCGACGCGGACGCCGCCCCGCGTCGCTGCGACCGCCCGGCCGGACGCGGCGACCCGCAGCGTCCAGCCGCCGATCCGCAACCCGTCGAGCGCGGCGGGCCGCCCGCCGGACAGCACTCCGAACACCACGGACGCGGGACCGGGCGCCTGCCCGGTCGAGCACGGCAGGCCGCGCCCGGTCGTCCCGAGGTAGGCGCCCGTCCGGACGGCGCCGCCGTCCTTCACCGCGGCGGGCGCGGTCAGCCGGGAGAACGTCGACGCGAGCCCGTTGGGGTGGATCAGCAGCAGCATCGCGTGCCCGGACGTCCGGCCGCACAGCCGGTAGAGGCGGCCGGGCCCGGGTGCCAGGACCCGGCCGTCCCCTCCCGCGAACGCGATCGCCCTCGGGTCGCCGGCGGGCCGCATCGTCCACGACCCGCCGGGACCCCAGGGCAGCTCCAGCCCGGTGGCCGCCCCGCTCACGGCGGCCTTCCCGTAGCGGGCGAGGAGCGCGCGTTCGCCGTCCGGCACGACGTCGGACGGGGCGTGCTTCGCGAACGCCGCGAAGGTCGGCGCGCCGGTCACCGCCACCTGCCAGCCCGTCGTGAGGCGGCGGGCGATGAACAGCGACGCGTCGGGCGGCGCGTCCACGCCGTCCGGCGGCGCGATGACCGACGAGCCGAACGCCCAGCCCTTCGCGGCGTCCGACCGGGACAGCAGCACGGTCGGCGCCTTCGGCGCGCGCCCGCCGAACTCGCGGCGCGCGATCGTCGAGCGCTGGCGGAGCACCGCGGTGCGCACCGTCCGGACCAGCGGGGCGGTCTTCGCGGTCGTCTCCGCGGGCTTGGTGCCCCGCGACGCGTGCGCCGGGCGGGTCCGCTGGGACGCGGGCTCGGGTGCCGCCGCCGGGCGGCCCCGCGGCGCCTGCGTCGCCTGGGCCACCACGGCGCACAGCACCAGCAGGACGGCGCCCGCGCCGGCGCCGCCGAGCCGCACGATGCGGTTGGCCAGCGGCAGTACGGATCCGCCGCCGGACCGCGGTGGGGACATCACCCCGCCAGAGTCGCGGCTCACCCGATAAGGCGGCGCTTCGGACGGGTTAAGAGTCGGCTAAGGCGCGTGATCCCCATCGCGCGGCGGGATGCCGAAACGGACCATCACCCGCGCGCCCCCGGCCGGTGACTCGCCGAGCTGGAGGCTGCCGTGGCTCGCCTCCGCCGTGCGCCGCACGATGTCCAGCCCGAGGCCCGTCGACGACGCGGTGCTGACCCCGCGCCGCAGCAGATGCCGGCCGCCGAAGCCGGGGCCCGCGTCGTCCACCGTCAGGTACACCGCGCCGCTGCGCGCCTCCAGCGCCACGCCCATCGCGCCGCCCTCCGGCGTGTGCGCGAAGACGTTCCCGAGCAGCGCGTCCAGGCACGCCGACAGGTCCTCCGCGCGCACACGGACCAGCAGCGGTCCCGACGGGATGCGCAGGTCCATCCGCCGGTCCTGCTCGTCGGCCAGCACCGACCAGAACCGCACCCGCTCCGCCACGACCGCGGTCGCGTCGGTGCAGGGCGCCTCCGCCCGCACCGGCCGCCGCGTCGTGTTGATCAGCTCGGTGACGGTCCGCTCCAGCACGTCGACCTGCTCGCCGATCCGGCCCGCCTCCGCCGGGTCCCGCAGCGTCTCCGCCTCCAGCCGCAGCACCGTCAGCGGCGTGCGGAGCCGGTGCGACAGGTCCGCGGCCTGCTCCCGCTCCCGCGACAGCAGCGCGCCGATCTGCCCCGCCAGCTCGTTCAGCCCCACCGTCACGTCGCGGATCTCCGGCGGTCCGCCCGGCTCGACCCGCGCGTCCAGGTCCCCGGTGGAGATGCCCTTCGCCAGCGCCGCCAGCTTCGTGATCCGCCGCACCAGCGACCGCGCCAGCCGGTCCGCCACCAGCACGCTCACCGCCAGCAGGCCCGCCGCGAGCCCCGCCAGGATCGCCCACGCCCGGCCGACGCCCGCGAACATCTGCCGGTCCGTGACGAACGCGCGGATCACCGCCGTCCCGCCGCGGCCGCCGAGCACCGCCACGAGGATCTCCCGCCCGCCCGGCGTGTCCACCGTCAGGCTCCGGCCCCGCTCCGCGAGCCGCACCCCGGCGTCCCGCTCGGCGGGCGCGCCGCTGAACCGCCCGTCCGGCCACAGCACCGTCATCGGGTAGCCGCTCGACGCCGTCTGCTGCAGCGCCACCTCGACCGTCGCGCGGTCGCCCGCCGCCACCACCGGCGCCAGCGCCTGCGCCCGCACGTTCGCCGCGGCGAGCGTCCGCGTCCGCGCCACGTCCCGCACCAGCAGCGACAGCGGGACGAGGAACGCCACCAGCACCAGCACCACCGTCGACGCCACCAGCAGCGTGATGTGCCGCCTCACGACGGGTCGACGATCTTGATGCCGGACCCGCGCACCGACCGCAGGTACCGCGGCCGCGACGCCGACTCGCCCAGCTTGCGCCGCAGCCACGCCACGTGCACGTCGATCGTCTTGTTCGCCCCGCCGAGCGGCACGTGCCACACCTCGGTGAGCAGCTCCCGCTTCGACACCACCTGCCCCGGCCGCGACGCCAGGTAGAGCAGCAGGTCGAACTCCTTCGGCGACAGCTCCAGCGGCCGCCCGTCCAGCGACGCCTCGCGCGCCGCCGCGTTCATCCGCAGCCCGCCCACCCGCACCTCCCGGGCCGCGCCGCCGGGGTCCTCCGCCCGCCGCAGCACCGCCCGGACCCGCGCGTCCAGCTGCCCCGCCCCGAACGGCTTCACCAGGTAGTCGTCCGCGCCCGCGTTCAGGATCCGCTCGATCTCCCGCTCGTCGTCGCGGGCCGTCGCCACGATCACCGGGACGGAGCTGACCGCGCGCAGCATCCGCAGCACCTCCGCGCCGTCCAGGTCGGGCAGCCCGAGATCGAGGATCACCAGGTCCGGCCGGGCGCTCACCGCCCGCCGGATGCCGTCCATGCCCGTGGGCGCCGACGCGACCGCGTGCCCGCGCTCGCCCAGCGCGCGGACGAGCCTGCTGCGCACCTCGGCGTCGTCTTCCACCAGCAACAGTTGCGCCACGGCGCCACGCTAGACCGGGAACGCTGCCGGGAAAGGTCCTATAGACGCCTTAATGGCTGCTTAGCCGAACCTTAGCCATGAATGTGGAACAGTTCGCGCATGTCCAAGCACAGCGCGCTCGCCGCCACGGTGTGGTCGGCGGCCGCGGTGCTCGGAGTCGGCGCCGGCATGGCCGCGATCTCCGCCGTCGGCACCGGCATCACCGAACGCGGCGTCAAGCCGATGACGCCCGGCGAGGTGGACGCCGCGCTCGCCGTCCCGGCCACCCCGCCGGGCCCGCCGCCGTCCGCCGCCGCGCCCTCGCCGTCCGCGCCGCCGCGGCGCGACCCGCCCCGTCCCGGCCCGACCGTCACCGTCACCCGCCAGGTCACCACCGCCATCACCAACCTGGCCTCCGAGGCCGGCGACATCGTCGCCCGCTGTGACCGCGGCGCCGCCTTCCTCGTCTCCTGGACGCCCGCGCAGAACTTCAGCGTCGGCGCGAGCAACCGCACGCCCCCGGGGGCCGTCTTCGTCCGGTTCCAGTCGTCCACCCGGTTCGTCACGATGACCGTCACCTGCCGCGCGGACCGCCCGTCCGCCGCCGTCAGCGTGGACCGCCGCGACGGGGACCCCCGTTCCCAGTACCCCCATCGCCATTTCCCCGGCAGGGGCTAGCGAGGCCCCCGACTCGCTAGCCCCTGCGCTCCCCTTCCGGTGACGCGGATCACCCCGCGCCTCATGTCACGTTCCCGGCGGAAGGCCCCGTCTAGGTGGTCGATCGCAATGAGAACGGCCTAGGAGGACGACATGAGCGCGCAGATCCTGCTCACCGGCGGCACCGGCACCCTCGGCGGGCATGTCCTGCCCCTGCTGCGGGACGCCGGGCGCGACGTCCGGGTGCTCAGCCGCCGCCCGCACGAGAGCACCGCCGGCGTCGAGTACGTGACCGGCGACCTCCTCAAGGACGAGGGCGTCGAGGAGGCGGTGGACGGCGTCGAGACCGTCCTGCACCTCGCGGGCGGCGCCAAGGGCGACGACGAGGCGACCCGCAACCTCGCCCGGGCCGCCGCGCGCGCGGGCGTGCGGCACTTCGTCCTGATCTCGGTGATCGGCGCGGACCGCGTCCCGATCGGCTACCTGCGCACGCAGCTGCGCGCCGAGGAGGTGCTGATCGAGTCGGGCGTGCCGTGGACGATCCTGCGCGCCGCCCAGTTCCACGACCTGGTGTTCACGATGGCGCGGAAGATGGCGAAGCTGCCGGTCGTCCCGAAGCCGGGCGGCCTGCGCTTCCAGCCGGTCGACTCGCGCGAGGTGGCCGCCCGCCTGGTGGAGCTGGCGCTCGGCGGTCCCGCCGGCCGCGTGCCCGACCTCGCCGGCCCGAAGGTGTACCGGATCGACGAGCTCGTCCGCGGCTACCTGGACGCGGCGGGCAAGCGCCGGCCGATGCTGCCCGTCCGCGTGCCCGGCAAGGCCGGCCGCGCCTACCGCGACGCCGCGAACCTCTCGCTGGAGAACGCCGACAAGGGCGCCCTGACGTGGGAGGACTACCTGGCCACCCACGTCGGCTAGGCCGCAGGATCCCGGCGCAGGAGGACGAGCACGGACACCCCCGCCGCCAGGACGGTCGTGGCGAGCTGGCACGCGATCCCGGTGCCGAGGCGCGCCGTCCCGCCGGGGGTCGAACAGGTGCGTCCAGTCCTGCCAGTAGTGCACCGGCAGGACGACCTGGACGGCGCGCAGCACCGGCGACCCGTTCAGGATGCTCGCCGCGACCACGAACCCGACGGCCGCGCCGAGCGCCTCGGCGCCGCGCGGCAGCAGCAGCCCCAGCGCGAACGCGATCCCGGCGATGCTGAGCATGCACAGCAGCGTGTAGCCGGACGCCGCGAGCACCCGCCCGATCGCGTCCCCGGTGGACAGGTCGGCCGCGCCGATGACACGGAACGGGTGCCAGCCGAACAGCACCAGCCCGGCGCCGACGCCTCCGGCCAGCACGAACAGGGTCGCCGCGGCGGTGACGACCGCGACGGCGCCGAGCTTGCCCGCCAGCAGCCGTCCCCGGCCGACCGGCGCGACGTACAGGTACCGCAGCGTCCCCCAGTCCCGGTCGGACGAGCCGATCGCGCTCGCCAGCAGCGCCACGACGACCGGCAGCAGCAACGGGCCGACGAACTCCAGGCTCGCCATCGCGTGGTTGAGCGCGGAGAACGGCGACGCGCCGTACAGCCCGCCCTGGTCGCCGTTGCGGTGCCCGGCATGCGACGCGGTCGCCAGCCCCGCGATGACCGGCACGGCGGCCAGGCACGCTAGCGCCACCAGCGTGCGGATCCGCAGCAGCTGGGTCCTCAGTTCAACGCGCAGCACGCCCGCCCTCCCCTTCGGTCATCGTCAGGAACGCCTCCTCCAGCGACCGGTCCGCCCGGGTCACCGACATGACGCCCACACCCGCCGTGACCAGCGCCTGCACGAGTTCCGCCGGCGGCGTCCCCGGCGCGGTCACGACCAGATGCCCGTCCCGTACGGCGACCGACGCGACGCTCCGCGCCTCCCGCAGCACGGCCGCGGCCCGCCCGGTGTCGTCCACCTCGACGCGGTAGGCGTCCTCGCCGCCGAGCAGCTCGTCCAGCGGGCCCGACGCGACGAGCCGCCCCCGGTTCATCACCACGGCGTGCGTCGCGAGCTGCTGCACCTCCGCCAGCTGATGGCTCGACACCAGCACCGCCGCGCCGCCCCGCGCCAGCTCCCCGAGCCGCTCGCGCAGCGCCCGCACCTCCGCCGGGTCCAGGCCGTTCGCCGGTTCGTCGAGGATCAGCACGTCCGGCGCGCGCATCAGCGCCTGCGCCAGCATCAGCCGCTGCTTCATCCCCATCGAGTAGCCCTTGACCTTCCGGTTAACCGCCGCGCCCAGGCCCGCGAGGTCGAGGGCGTCGTCCAGCGCGGGCGGCGGCCACTCCCGTCCCGTCGCCGCCCACAGCAGCCTGAGGTTCGCCGTTCCGGACAGGTGCGGGACGAACGCCGGGCCGTCGATGAGCACCCCCGCCCGCCGCAGCACCGGGGCGCCGAGCCGGACCGGCTCGCCGAGGATCCTCGCCTCGCCCTCGTCCGGCCGGGACAGCCCGACGAGCATCCGGATGGTCGAGGTCTTGCCCGCCCCGTTCGGCCCGAGCAGCGCGCAGACCTGCCCGGTCCCGACCGTGAAGCCGAGCCCGCGCACCGCCTGCCGCCGCCCGTACCGCTTGGACAGCCCGCTCGCACCGATCACCGCTGCCATTGCCTCCCCTTCGTCATGAGCAGCACCCCGGCGACGGCCGTGGTGGCCGCCCCGGCCCCGAACGTGAGGACGGCGGCGTCCGCCACCGACGTCACCGTCCCCGGCCAGAGCGCGTCGCGGAACGCCACCGCGAGCTGGACCGCGACGCACCCCGCCACGACCGACGCCTCGCCGGCGCGCCGCGTCCACGGCCGCTCCGGACGCGCGACGAACCCGGCGACCGCGTTGGCGATCAGGCAGAACGCCAGGTGGGACGTGAACTCGACGGCGAGCACCCACGCGATGAGCGCCGGGTCCGTCCAGTGCTCGCCGACGACCATCGCGCCGACGATCCCCACCGCGGCGAGCGCGCTGGCCAGCACGAACACGCTCATCGCGTGCCTGCGCACCCAGTCGGCGGCGCCCGGCGCGGCCCATCGCCGCACCAGGGGCGTCCGGCTCGCGACCAGCAGGACGTCCCCGAGCCAGTCGTGCCGCCACCGCACCCGGGGGCTCCGGCACCGCGCCAGCATCACCGCCACGACCGCCGCGCACACCGACGTCACGGCGAGCCCGGCGACCAGGACCCATGTCCACGCGCCCCACGACCGCCGCACCGCCCCGACGGCGGCCCACTCGAACGCCAGCGTGATCCCGACGAGCGAGGTCATCGCCCCCGCCGCCCGCACCGTCTGGCGCTCCCGGTCGGGGCCGCCCGGCGCCCGCCACGCGAGCAGCCGCAGCGCGATCACCGCGGCGAGCATCGGCACCGCGAACTGGGCCAGCGACACGGCCACGTCGTAGGGGTCGTCCTGCCACGGGCTCTCCGCCCGGACCGCCTTGTCCTGCGTGGCGAACACCGTCAGCGCCTCGAAAAGGCAGGCCAGGGCGAGGCCCGCCAGCACGGCCCGCAGCCGTTCCGTCCGTTCCATGGCCGCCATAGTACGCGCCTCGTACTACGTGGCAAGTAGCATCGTGCCTCGTACTACACTCGGGGGCGTGCACAGCAACGACGCCCAGATGCTCGTCCTGACCGTCCTCGCCGAGGGACCCCTGCACGGCTACGCCATCAACACCGCGATCGAGGAGCTCACCGGCCGCAAGCTCGGCCCCGGCAGCCTCTACGGCGCGCTGTCCCGCCTCGAGGCCCGCGAGCTGATCCGCCCGTCCGACGACGCGTCCGACGCCCGCCACCGCACCATGCGGATCACCGACGCCGGCCGCGCCGCGCTCCGCGTCGAGCTGGAGCAGATGGCCCGCGTCTCCCAGGCCGGCCTCCGCGCCCTGGGCCCGGCATGAGGGCGTCCGCGCTCTACCCGCCGCCTGTCCGCGAACGCTGGGGCGCCGAGATCGACGGCGCGCTCCGCGACGCCGGCCCGCGCGCCTGGCCCGACACCCTCGCCGGCGCCGCCCGCCTCTGGCTGCACCCCACCGACTGGCCCGAGTCCGGCACCGGGCAGACCCGCCGCACCGTCGCCGTCGCCCTCTTCGCGGTCCTCGCCCTGTCGACGCTGCTGCTGCGCGCCGTGGAGCCGTCCAGCACCCTGACCGCCGACCCGGCCCACCCCGCGACCAGCCTCTGGCTCGCCCCGGTCCTCCTCGGCGCCGCCCTCGCCGCCCCGCTCCCGCCCCTCTTCCGCCGGACGGTCCTCCGCGACCTGGCCGTCCAGGCCGTCCGCACCCTCGCGGCCCCCGGCCTGGCCGTCCTCGCCATGCTCCTCATCGCCCGGACCGGCGCGCTGAAGCACCCGCCCGCACCCCTCGACGCGGCCCTGTTCGCCTACTACTGGGCGACGCTCGCCTTCATCGCCTACCGCCTCTGCATCCTCATCGCCCGCGCCGCACGCACCGCCGCGCTGCCCTCCACCCGCCGCCTGACCGCCGCCCTCGCCCTCACCGGCACCGGCCTCGCCGCCGCCGCGGCCCAGAGCGCCACGACCGCCGTCCCCGCGACCCTCGCCCTGACCGCCCTCGCCCTCCCCACCCTCCTCGCCGCCCACGACCTCGCCAAATCCGCCGGGACGCCTTTCGGTCGCCTTTAGCCGCGGCCTTCCTCACCATCCGGCGGAGACCGGACTCCGGGAAATCCTCGCCCCTCCGGTTACCCCCGGGACATATTCCGGTTCCACCGGACCTCACCGTTCTCCTCACCGCGTCCAAAAGAAGGAGCCGGCGACAGCGGAGGGGAACGATGACACAGACCTCGAACCATTCCGACCGGCAGTCCGGGGCCGGGGACGAGTCCTTCGAGACCTACGCCTGGCGCGTCCACCAGGCCCTGCACGACTGGACCGCCAAGGTCGACGCGAAGGCCTCCGTCGTCCTCACCCTGGAAACGGCGATCCTCGGCATGATCGTTGTCTTCGCGCAGTCCGGAAAGCGGCTGCGGCACCTGTCCGGCCTCGAGACCTGGACCTTCGGCATCGGCGTCGCCCTCCTGGTCGGCGCCATCGTGCTCGCCGGAGCCGCCGTCTTCCCTCAGCTCAACCGCCTGGAGGCGCGGAGGAACTGGCGGCGAGGCTACGTCTACTTCGGCCACCTGCGCCGCTGGGACCCGGCCGAACTCGTCACCGCGCTCGAACACGGCGTCGGCAGTCGCAACCGCCTCGTGCTCAGCACCCAGCTGGTCGCCCTGTCCAAGATCGTCTGGCGCAAGCACTCGTTCCTGCAGTACTCCATGGTCACGGTGATCCTCGGCAACATCGGCGTCTGGCTCCCGCTCCTGCTCTCCTGAGCCGGGAGCCGCACGGCGCGCCGATCGGAGCCCGCGCGCGCCCTCGGCGGACTACTGGGTCTCGGTGATGCGGACGGCGGCCTGGCCGGAGAAGCGGACGCTGGCGTTGTGCGGCGCGGCCTGCACCCACTGGTCGAACCCGTCGAGCGAGCACTTCATGACGTCGGGCGGGGTGGGGGAGCCGTCAGGGCAGGTGCCGCCGGCGACGTACAGGACGGTGTCGTCGGCGGTGAAGAAGGCGACGTTGCCGACGAGGAACTTGCCCGGGGCCAGGTAGCGCAGCCGCCCCCACTTGGTGGTGATCTGCTGGCCGCCCTGCGGCGCGGGCGGGGTGTGCTGGACGACCGGGGCGCCCTGACCGCCCGAGCCCTGCGGGGTGGAGGCGCCCGGGGTGGACGGCGTGGACGGCGTGGAGGAGCCGCCCGGCGCCGGGGTCTCGCTCGGTGCCTGCGTGGATCCGCCGGGCGTCGAGGACGGCGCCGCCGCGGTCTTGCCGCCGCCGTTGCCGCCGCAGGCCGTCAGGCCGAGCGCCAGTGCCGCCGCCACTCCGCCGATCACGATCTTCCGCATGGGTCGCCGCTCCCTCTCTCGGTGCGCGGCCTCCGTGGTCGCGCTGTGCAGGGTGAGATGCGGACCCGTCCCCGCGCGGTTGGCGCCGCCGGACGTGATCAATCCGACCCGCCGCGGCCCGAACCCGCGCCCCGCCGCGGGCGTCTGGATGTCCAGAGAGCGCACAGAAGTTCGCGCATCCCCGGAATCTTTTCCGAGGATGCGCGAGCGGCCTCCACCGCCGTGGCCCCGCCCACCCCGCACTAAGCGTCGCGCCTTGCACATTGCTCCAGATCGACCCTTTTCGGGCGACTCCGTATAGGTCATATCTTCTCAAGGTCAAGCTCCGATGTATGCCGTCTTGAGGGCGGCCCCGGAAGGGCAGGAAGGCAGCCGGGGAAAGGGAAGGACAGTGCCGGTGGGAGCGCCGGAAGGGGAACCGCGATGCCGTCCGATGACGCCGAGCTGCCGACGCCGGACTTCACCTTCGACGCCGACGCGCAGGGCGCCTGCGTCGCGGGGATCAGGCCCTACCGCTGCGGCTCCTACCGCCTGGAGCCGAAGACGGTGTCCGGCAGGTTCGTCGTCCACAACTACGGCCACGGCGGTGCCGGCATCACGCTGAGCTGGGGATGCGCGGCCAAGGTGCGGGACTTCGTCCAGGCGCGGATCGCCACGTCGCACGAGACGGAGGTCGCGGTGCTCGGCTCGGGCGTCATGGGCCTGACGGCGGCGACGCGCCTGCTCGACCTCGGCCTCACCGTCACGATCTACGCGGACCGCATGTTCGCCGACACCACGTCCCATAAGGCCGGCGGCCAATGGGCGCTGTCATTGGTCGAATACCAGGGCAAGGACAGCGAGCTCAAGGACATCCTCACCACGGCGTACACGACCTTCAAGTGCGGCATCGGCCAGGGCTTCGGCGTCTCCGAGCGCCCCAATTACGCCTCGAAGAAGACCCACAACCTGGAGGAGGTGCTGCGTATCGCGCCCTCCTTGATCCCACCCCGTGTGGACCTCCCGCGGATGCCGTTCCACGGGCACCACAACCCGGGGCACCTGTACCGAACCCTGCTGATCGAACCGCCGACCTTCCTGAAACGGCTGGCGGACGACCTGAACAGCCGCGGGGCCCGCTTCGTGCAGTGCAAGTTCACCGACCAGGCGCACGTGTTCCGCACGGTGACGCAGAAGGTCATCGTCAACTGCACCGGCTACGGCGCGAAGAAGCTCTGGAACGATACGGCCATGCACCCCATCCGCGGCGACCTGGCGATGCTGCGGCCCCAACTGGACCTGCAGTACCTCTACAGCCAGAACGGCTACATGTTCCCGCGCAGCGACCACGTCGTCATCGGCGGGAACTTCGACTGCACCGAGAACGAGCAACCGAGCAAGGCGGAGTGCAAGAAGCTCGTAAGAGCGATCGCCATGAACTTCGGCCTCGCACCGCCGATGGCGATTCCCGAGAACTTCATCCAGCATCCGCGGATCACCGAGTGGCTGAGGCGGCGCCGCCTGGCCCCCGCGGACACGCCCTGCGTCCCGCCCTGCAACCCGGTATGACCTCCACCGTCGCCGACTACGTCCTGAGGCGCCTCGCCGAGCAGCACGTGGACACGCTGTTCGGCGTCCCCGCCGCCTACTGCTCGGACCTCTTCGACGCGGCCGGCGCGCACGCCATCAGGACCGTGGTCACGGCGAGCGATCTCGAAGCCGGGTACGCGGCCGACGGGTACGCGCGCGCGAAGGGCCTCGGCGCCGTCGCGGTCGCCTACGGCGTCGGCACGCTCAGCATGATCAACGCCATCGCCGGGGCGTACGTCGAACGCAGCCCGGTCGTCGTCGTCAACGGCGGCCCGAGCCCCCACAGCATCGGCAACCAGAAGAACCTCGACATCGTCTTCTCCCATTCGATCGGCCGCCCCGACACCGACCTGAGCGCCTACGCACTCGTCACCGCGAGCGCGGCCCGGGCCGTCACCGCCGCCGACGTGCCCGCCGTGGTCGACAACGCGATCGCGACCGCCCTCAAGCGGAAACGGCCGGTCTACATCGAGATCAACCTGGACCTCTGGGACAAGCCCTGCCCCGCGCCGTCCGGACCGCTCCCCCTCACCGACCCGCCGGCCGGCACCGAGAAGCAGCTCGCGGCCACGATCGTCGGCCTCATCCGGGCGGCGACCTCGCCGCTCGTCCTCGTCGGCACGGAGATCCAGCGGTACGGGCTCGCCGACAAGGCCGCCGATCTGCTCGCCAAGCTCGGGACGCGCTGGTCGACCGCCCTGCTCGCCAAGTCGGTCCTGCCCGAGCAGGGCAAAGGCTGGGTGGGGGTCTACGATCCGCCGCACTCGGCCCCGGCCGCCGCGCACGCCGTCCGGGACGCCGACCTGCTCGTGATGCTCGGCTGCGTCCTCCCCAACGGCTACGCACCGCTCGTGACCAGCGGCATCGGACGCATCGTCACCGCCTACGACGGCAAGGTGAGGATCAAGGGATCCCCCAAACAGAACGCCGAGCTCGCCGCCCTCGTAACGGAACTCGTCGCCGAAGCGGCGAAGGCGCCGCCCCGCCCCGTCCCCGCCGGCGTACACCCCGCCACCCCCGCCCCCGCCACCGGCGCCCTGACCTACCGCCAGGTCTACGAACGCGTCGGCGCCGCCCTGGACGAGTCCTGGCTCGTCATCTCCGACACGCTCCTCGGCGTCGTCTCGGCCGCGAACCTGCCCGTGAAGGGCCGGGACGCGTTCATGTGCAGCGGCGTCTGGGCCTCCATCGGCCATTCCGTCACCGCCGCCGTCGGCGCCTCGTTCGGCTCGTCCCGCCGCCCCCTGGTCATCTGCGGCGACGGCGGCTTCCACATGACGGCACAAGCACTGTCCACCATGGCGCGCTACGGCCGCGACCCGGTCGTCATCGTGATCGACAACGGCATCTACGCGTACGAGCAGTTCCTCCTCAACAGGACCTACTTCACCGACCCCAACGCCCAGCCGAAGCCCTACGTCACCCTCAACCGCTGGGACTACACCAAATTCGCGAACGCCCTAGGCATCCAATCCACCCACACGGCTACCACCGCCACAGCCCTGGACACAGCCCTGACAACCGCAAAATCCTCGACCACCACGACCCTGATAATCGCCCAAACCAACCCCCACGACCTCCCCCAAGAACTCCCCTAACCACCCCGACCAAACAAAACCACAACCACCACGTACCCCCACGTGCGAGACGATATCGCCCTCTCATCGTCCTTCAGCATGTGCAATCAATCAGCGACTCGACCAGCGGCCCGACAGAATTTTCCACCCTGCAACAGCGACGATTTTGAACCCACGACAACTTAGTCCCGAACTCCAAATCCTGCCCATTTGGGGGTCATGCAGGTAAAGGCGATCCGCGTTAAAATCCCAGGTAGACGGCCTGCGGAGGTGTCAGCCATTCACGGACAAGGATGGCCTGTCCGCCACCGTCCACGGACAAATCACGGACGGATGATCATGGAGGATCGCGCCTTGGGATACGCGAAGAAGCGCAAGGGTAACAACGGAAAGTACCGCTACACGGCCTGCTACGTCGACATCAGAGGTCGGCTGCGGTCGGCCGGGACATACTCGAACAAAAAGGACGCCGACAAAGCATGGCAACGAGCGGAGGTCGAAGTCTCCAGAGGCCGCACGGGAGACCCCGGCCGAGGAAGACAACGCTTCAAGGACTACGTGGAGGAGACCTGGCTCCCGAACCACCAGGTCGAGGCCACCACCCGTGAGGGCTACACGTACGCGATCTACAGGAACATCATGCCGACGTTCGGCTCGATGCGGATGATCGACATCCTCCCCGAGCACGTCCGCGCGTGGATCACGGCCCTCAAGAACCAGGGCATGAAGCCGGTGACCATTCGCCACAACAAGATCATCCTCAGCGCCATCTTCACCACGGCGATGGACGACCAGGTCACCTTCATCCATCCCTGCCGCGGAGTACGCACGCCCCCGGTCGTCCGCAAGCCCCTCGAAATCATCACCCCCGAGCAGTTCGACGACGTCTACCACGCACTCCCCGAGGGCGCCTTCCGGCTTCTCGCCGAAACCGAGATCGAGAGCGGCCTCCGCTGGGGCGAGCTCAGCGAGTTGCGCGTGAAGGACCTCAATATCCGAACCCGCATCCTCACGGTCAGCCGCACCGTCGTCGAGCTGAATCCGAAGTTCCACCCGGAAGGCCGTCACTTCCTCGTCAAGGACTACCCGAAGGACAAGGAGTACCGCCGCTTCAAACTCAGCACCCAGATCACCGAGAAGCTAGAGGAGCACATCAGGTCAGCGAGCCTCACCCAAGACGACCTCCTCTTCCAGATGCCACCCCAGGACAAGCCCCGAGCCCGCATCACCGAGATCCCAGACCCAGCCACCCTCGGCCGCACAGAACCGAACGAGAAGGGCCGCACCTACAACCACGGCACCCTCAGCGGGTACACCGCCGGCCGCTGCCGCTGCGACTACTGCCGAGGCGCCTTCACCCTCTACCGAGCCGCCCGCCGCGCGAACGGCAAGGACAACCCGCGCCCCCGACGCGTCCGCGAAACCGACGGCCACATCCCGAACGACTGGTTCCGCCGCAGAATCTGGTACCCCGCCCTGGCCGCCGCCGGCCTCAACTTCAGACCCACCATGCGCGACCTACGCCACGCTCACGCCTCGTGGCTCCTCAACGGCGGCGCCGACCTCCAGGTAGTCAAAGAACGCCTTGGCCACGCCTCCATAGCCACAACCGAGCGCTACCTACACACCCTCCCCGACGCCGACGAAACCGCCCTAGAGGCCCTCGCCAAAACCCGCAGCCGCTCAACCACCCGATAGCCGAGCGGAGCCGCAGGGAGGACCGGGCTCCGGCCCTCCCTGCGGTCCAGGGCCTGGCCCAGTTGCGATGGCGGGCGGGAAAGCGGCTGTTGCGCGAACGGTTGGCCCACTGCGGCTTCAGCGATGAGGTCGTCCATCCCCCGCTACCGGAGAACTTCCAGCACATCCTCGACGCTGCGATGTGTCACCACGGCACTGCCCCACTGGAAAGGCTGTTGGACGACGGTTCCTACCTGGTCACCGCAGGGATACTGGACGAGGCCGAGGTCCGCGGCGCGTGCCGTGCGTTCACCGCGACCGGCGACCGCGTCTACGAGGTGTACCGCCGTTGATACTGGAGGCGGGACTGCGGTCCCTCACCCGGTCGAGACGGTCTGCGTCAGCACCGGCAGGTCCGGCTGCCGCTCCGCAGGCCGGGACATGATGTAGGCGGTCCGGCCCCGCCGCTCGACCTCGCGCAGCAGCCGCCACCCTTGCTCCCGGCAGTAGTAGTCCGCCGGCCGGGCGTGGAACGCGCCGCGCCGCACATGAGCCTGGCCGGTTCGGGCGGCATGGTCCAATGCCCACCGTGCGATCACGTGCCCGAGCCGGGCACCGTTGGTGGGCAAGGTCCATGTCGAGACTTGGAAGAACGACGACTCGGCACGCTCGGCGTCGGTGTACGCCCATGCCGGGCACTCCTCCAGCACGGTAGTGCAGCCGAGCACAGTCCCATCGTCCTCCAGCACCCACACCGGCCACTCGGCTTCTCCGAGCTGGCCGGCCAGCGTCGCGGCGACATCGTCGGGAACCCGGAGTCGCCGCTCGTGGCGCAGGGGACACAAGCAGCAGGGCCTCACAGCCAGGAGCCAAACCGCCGCCACGAGGCCCCGAGCCCCCGTTCGATGCCAGCGGACCAGGTCGGCCACGAACCCGCGAGTTGAAGGGGACAACTCCAGCGCAGCTGGATAGGACATCAACAGGAGCTTCTTGTGATCAAGATGATCGCAAACCTCGACTTACCACGAGCTCTTTCGATTATCGACGCGCTGTGCAGCCCCCTGGCCAGCCTGTTCGCTATTGATATGCTTGGACCATCTCGCGAAACCACGGTAACGAGGGATGCGGTGTCCGACGGATCCGAGGCGGCAGCCGAACGCTATCTTCCAGTCGATCTCGCGCGTCAAGATCCGCCGCTCCATCGCCCGGTAGTGACCGATCCGAAGATCTCACTGCTCCCGTTCAATGACCTGCACTGGGAGGATTTCGAGCGCCTGCTGCTCGATGTCGCGCAGGTCGTCGACCACCTCGTCGAGGCACGCAGGTACGGCGTGTCCGGCCAAGAGCAGGCGGGCATTGACGTCGTCGGCCGATCCCGCAACGGCGACTGGCATGCTTACCAGGCGAAGAAGGTCACCCAGTTGAGGCGGGCGCAGGCGCGCCAAGCGCTCGACACCTTCGCAAAAGGGCGCCGACCTCTTAGCGCGCGTAGGCTGGTCATTGCCACCGCGTGTCGGGGCATCCGGGCGGAGGTCAGTGACCTGATCCACGAGTATCAAACCGAGTACCCGAACTTGGAATTCGATCAGGTTTGGGATGCCGAATACCTCAGTACAGTCCTACGAAGCCATCCGCGCATCGTCGGCCGATATTTTGGGAACGATGTCGCCTGCCGTTTCTGCGACGCCGCGGTGCCGCCCAAGTCGAAGGCGAACTCAGTACTGACACATGAGGAGATGCTTCAGGGGCTGAGCAGCAGGCACACGTTCTTGCTCGACAGCGAACTGCCCTTCGCTGGGCCGGGGGCAGAACACGTGGCCGACCCTGCTCGGTTGCTCGCCCGCCTTCCGGGCTCGGATCCCCCCGGTGTGCTCCTTGTCGGCCCTGCCGGGGCAGGGAAGACCCGTACCTGCTTTGAGGTCGCGGCACGAGCTTATGCTGACGGCTGGCGGGTGCTGCACGTGCCAGCGAGCCCCGAGGTGACCGTCGAGCAGCTCAGCGCTGACGTGCTTGAACCCGGCCATGGCCGCATCCTGCTGATCTTTGATCACCTTGATGCATGCTCGCAGCTTGATCTGCGGGCCCTGGCCGACAGGTTCCTGGCGGAGGCCAAGCGGTCGGGAATGGACGTGACATTCCTGGCCTCAACGCGCTCCGGCTCAAGGAACGAGCTCATGAACCAACGAGGAGGTGGGCTCCTTTTCAACCTGGTGCGCCTCCGCGACGATCAGACATACCGCTCCCAGGTCGCCGGGCACATAATTCATTCGGTCGCACCCACCGCCGTTCGGGAGTTGGGCGAAGCGGCGATGGCCAAAACATGCGGTCAGCGCCCGATTATCACGCTACTCATAGCGCGGACGATTGAGAGGTACCTTGCGGAAGGGCGCAGGGTGCCAGATGTAGTGAGCTCACACGCCGGCCAGTTGCGACCATGGCTACGAGATGCGCTCCGGCACGATCAGCTCACCCATACCGACATGACACGCCAGGGCCCCCTGGACATGGTGGAGCCCTCCGCGCAGGAACTGGCGTGCGCCGTGGCAGTGGCCGCCTGTCCCCAACCTCGCGAGGCCGTGGAAGCCGCCGTCAATGAATTGCCAGGGGCAGACTTCGGTGCATCGGCAGTTGCACAGCTACTGAGGTTGGGATGGCTAGAAGAGGTCGGGGGTCAACTCGTCACCGTCCACGACATCGTCACCGACGAACTACTCCTGAACTCGATGCTCCCACCGCCGAACAACACTATCCACGAACCTTCGGCCAGGGCGGCTTGCGCGGCCTTGAGTCGAAGCGGACGATCGTTCGCCCTCCTGGCCGAGCATCTCCGCAGAGTCATGGCGGACCTCTCTGCACAGACAGAGCGCGACCAGGTCGCCGACCTGGAACGCTTCTGCGGGAAGTGGCTTATCCAGCAGCGAATGCGGCTGGGTGAACTGCTGGTAAGCGCGGGCAAGGATGGCGAGCACGCCCTGCTGACCATTGTGCTCGAACGTCCGTGGGGCGGGGTCGTCACCGAGCACTGGGAAGAGGTCGGTTCACCGTGGCTGGCCAGGGCGGAGGCAAGGCATGAGGCCACCTCGTTCCTGGCCACCGTCGTTCGCTCCAAGAACGCCCCTACGGCGGGCATCACCGCGGCGCTGTCCTGGTTGTCGCGACACTACACTCAGACCGATGCTGACCAAGTGATCCGAGCCCTACTCGGGCGAGTTGATCTGATGCCGACGCAGCGCCGGCTCGTCTTGGATTACGCGATCGCCTGGGTTGAAGATCGACCTCGCTGGGCCGCCACACCCGAGGTCCTCTGCCGACTGCTCACCGGAGCAACCACTCCCGCCGAGCGGATGGAAGCAGCGCGCTGTGCGTTGGGGTGGCTTCGGCGAGACCGGAACCCTCAAGGTCAGGCATTCCGGGTGGTGCGCCTCCTCCTGACGCTCGAGGACTTGCCGGTCGAGAGCCGTGACTTGGCAGTGAGCACGGCGTTGACCTGGGTCGAAACCCACGATCAGGATGGCGCATCCGTCCTGAGCGTATTGCTCCGGGCCAGAACGCTCACCGAACCGCAACGACATCAGGTCGGGTTGATCGGCCTGCGCTGGCTGCGGGAGCATCCGCCCGGGCCAAGTCGACGCCCACTCATCCACGCGCTGCTCGACAGTGACCACGTTCGGGAATGCCTAGCGATCTTGTGGTCGCAGATGCGCGACAACGAGACCGATCCCATAGTAATCCACAGGATGCTCGAGAATGACCGGATCAGCGCCGAGCAGGCCCGGTTCATCATCGGGCAGGCCTTCAACTGGCTACAAACCGCAGAACTGGCCGTCCATAGACGCCTGGTTATCACCGCACTCATGCACCGGGGCGACCTTTCCGCTGAGGAATCTGTCCGCCTGACGGATCACGTCATGGCCCTGGTTGATACAGATCCCGACCCCAAGTTCCTCACGGTGGTGCTGCACCGGGCCTCATCCTTGAACGCTGAGCAGATCCGCCGCATCGTCGCCATGATGGTCGAACGATGCCGATCGAAGAGAGGTCTGAAGCCGAAACGGCCACTCATCAACGCACTTCTACAGCGCTCCGATCTGGCTTTCGATGAGGTCCGGGAAGTCGTCGGGCTCGCCCTAGGGCATCTAGATGTCGATTTCTCTCTGAACAGGGGGGACATTCTCATATCCCTTCTGGAGCGCACCGACCTGCTTCCGGACGAATATGAGCGGGCACTTTCTCACGCCCTCCGCTGGTTGAACGAAGATGGTGCTCTTTCGAACACTCGTTTCCCTTTCCTGTTGATCCGGCTCCTGAGACGTGCGGACCTGCCGCCGCAGACGGCGGCGGCCTACGAATATCACGCGCGGGAGTGGCTTGCCACCGTACCCCTCGACGATAAGCGCGCCTACGAGATAAGCAGAAATCTCCCCTACCGCGCAGGCAACTGATCACCAGGGCTACACTCTTGCTAACATTTGGCGTCTCAGGCGATCACATATTCGCTGGTCGGACTGGGTCCGCCACAAGCCGACGGTGAAGACCTAAAGTCCCCGGCCACCTGGCGGCGACTCGGCATGGGCCGCACCACCAGGGTTGGTCAGTTCGCTGTGCTCCGAGTCGTTCGGAATCTCCCGCTGGACATCCGTGGCGTGGGGCGTAGTGAGCGCGACATGCGGTTGGCGGTATGGGGTCGGACCTGTTGGCTGGGTGTGGTCTGGTTGCGTATGGCGGGAACGCCGTGGACGTTGTGCTGATGCCGGGCCTTCGGTGACCGGCGTGGTGGGTTCTTCGTGGATGTTGGCGCCGGGAACCCGGAATAGGGGTGGCTGACCAAGAACTTTGTGGATCGGCCCGAATGGCACGGGGGCAACATTGAGCCGCTGCCCGAGCCGTTCGAGAGATTGCGGGCTGCTCGGCCGGGTGAAGTGACGCTGGACGTGGCGATCGGGGGTCAGCCTGGTCTGGCAAGCTTCTTTCGGATCGTCCCGGGGCCAGGGAAGAACCGGCGGCGGTGGTCTGAGCACGCTGGAGCGGGACGTGCTGGTGTTGCACCTGGTGAATGGTTGGCGGTGTGCGGAGCTGCGCGTCGAGGTGCAGCGGCTGGAGTCGGTGCTGTCGGAGTACGTGCAGCCGGGGTTCGATCTGTTGGCTGAGGCATCGGTATTGGCCTCGGCGGATCTGGAGGCGTGGCGATCGTGGTCGAGGCGACGGTGCCGTTGACCTCGCGTCCGAGTCATCACGAGTGGGAGCCGGGGGCTGGCGGATGGGTACGAGTTGGCGCTGTTCGACGGGCTGAACCGTTTCTGCGCGTGACGACGAGCCACGGCTTCGAGAGCGGTTGTCGGTGCCGGTCAACGTCCTGGACAACTACATCCTGTATCGGTGGGCGGTGCGGCTGGGCCTACCGGTTTAGAGAGCCAGTTCGTCCTCCACGAGTGCCAGTAGGTCTGGGTGGTTCTCGCGGAGGTGACGGGCGATCCACTGGCCGGCTGTTTCGGTCAGACCTAGGGGGACTGTGTCGATGAGGCGGCGCAGGAGCATGAGCGGAAGCAGGGCGTCCAGTGCCGCGCGGTCTACCTCGCCGTAGCCCTCCAGGAGCGGTTCGGTCGACCCGCCGTGTGGAAGGTCCACGGCAAGGGCCCAGGCGAGGTCGAGCATGGGCGGGCCCTGCTCGATGGCGCCGGGATCCAGGACGCCGGTGAGAGCGTCGCCTTCGAACAGCGCGTTATGGCCGACGGCCAGGTCTCCGTGGATGGGTGTCATCGGCATCGCGTCGCAGGCGTCGCTGAAGCGTTGGGCGAGGGCGGGGTAGGCGCGGGGGACAGCGTGCCGTGCCCCGCCGAGTAGGACGCCGAGCGCGCCGGGATCGTCTAGGCGCAGGCCTACGGCTGGGCTGTGGGAGTGCCACACGCGCAGCGTGCGTCCAAGTGCGCGTTGCTGCTCGAGGGTCGGGTGGTTGCTGTGCGTTCCGGGGAGCCGTTCGAGGACGGCCCACCAGGCGCCGCCAGGGACAGTGCCGTGGTCAAGGAGGCGCGGAGCCGGGATACCGGTAGCGGCGCGGAGCTGCTCCAGGTGCAGGGCGGTCTCTAGTCGCTCGTGGGCGCGGTGCTGAAGTTTGATGACGGTACGCTCCCCGAAGATGATCCCGTCGTCGCCGGCTTGCTGGACGGGTGACCTGTCGAAAGCCGGCGAGGTGGACGCCGACCGTGCAGCGCGATCGAGGACGTCGCTGGGGAGGCGGTCGGTAGGAATGAACGCTTTTCGGTCTGCCACATCGAGCGGTGCGCACGCACTGCGGTGCAAGAGCCGGAGCCGGTCTAGGGGCACCTTCCAGCGCTGTAGGGCGGTGTCGGTACCGTCCAGCAACCGCAGGCCTGCCTCCTCTGGGGCAGGAAGGCCAGTCCACCAACTGGTCACCTGAACCCAGACGGGCAGGCACTCGGGTTGCGGGCCTTGGACGGACGCGGCGAGGCGCGAGGCGATGGCCGTGGCTTGGTCGAGGCGTCCGTCGGCGGCGTACTGCAGTACCCGGATGGCTTCCGCCGGGGTCAGTTCCCCGGTGGCGCCGAGTTCTTCGTATTGACGGGCTGCGGCGTCCAGGAGGTCGGCGGCCTGGCCGTGCTCGCCGCGCAGGGCGTGGGCCATGGACGCGGCCAGGTCGCACTGCGCCACACCGATCAGTTCCCCGACGGCCGAGTTGAGGTCGCGGGCCCGAGGGACGAGGGCAAGGGTGCGGTCGGGGTCGTACCACATCAGCGCGAGGGCCAGATGCCGCAGGGCGCGAGCTTCCCACAGCGGCGTTCCCGCGGCCTGGGCGGCTTCCAACGTGGTCTCGAAGAGACGGGCGGCGTCGGCGAAGCGGGCATTGTGGATATAGGTGTGGCCGAGCATGTCGGCGACACGGATGCGGTCGAGGCCCTCGTCAGTGGCCTTGTCCATCAGGTCGGCGACCTGCCGAAAGTCGCCGCGGCGTAGCGCGTTATCGGCCAGGCCGAAGAGAGCGCTCGCGCCGATCAGCGAGCCGTCGGCCGCGATCGCCGACAAATGCTCGATCGCTTCGTCCAGCCGTCCCGCGACGTGGGCACGGGTGCCCAGTTCCCAGCGGTAGTAATCGGCGAACGGGTCGGCGGACTCGGGCGTCGCGTGCTCGCCGACCAGCCCATGCATCGCCTGGTAGCGGTCCTCGGTGTTGAGGTCGCCGCGAGTGGTCAGCTGGGCGACGGCGGACAGCCGCCTTAGCTCGGGTATCGCGTCCGGCGCGGGAAGGGACGCCAAGACCTGCCAATGGCCGGCGACGCTCAGGCTGTAGGCCAGATCGGCGAGCACCGGCGGCAGAACACCGTGCTCAATCGCAGCACGCAACAGCAGCAAGAACGCGGCGACGGTCCGCCGACTCCGCTCAGCCAGCGAGGCCGACTCTTCCTCGTCCCAGATCGACAGCGCGACCTTCGAGAGGTGGCTGATGGCCCGCTGCAGATGTTCACGTCGCTCACCGGCCGTCCATCCGTCAGGGGTGTGGGCGTCGCAGTCCAGGACGCTGCGGCGCAGGTTCTCGTGCAGCCGGTATGCAGGCCACACCGACTCCTCATGCCGGACGAACGGGCGCGAGATGAACGCGTCGATACGCCGGCGACGGACGCCCGGGAGCATCGCTTGCAGCAGGTCGGCATCGAACGCTTCGAGCAGCGCGGCGGCACGCAGGAGGTCGCGGTCGGTCTCCGACAGGTCCCGCATCGTCCGCAACACCAGCTCGGGGAACCCGAGCCCGAACACCTCTGGCAGCGGCGTCTCGCCACGCGCGAGGTACTGCGCGTACAGGCTCGCCGACAGGTCCAGGTACAGCGGTGACCCGGCGGATCCGGCGATCATCCGGTCCCGCACCGCCTCGTCGATCGCAGGACGGTCCTCCACGGTCAGCCGGGACGTCAGGTACTCGTTCGCGGCCACCGGATCGAAACCGTCCAGCCTGACCTGGACCGGCCCGGCGAGCTCGGGCCAGCGGTGGGCGCCACCGTAGGTCAACCCAAGGGAGCGGACCGGGTCGTGCCAGCCCAGCGGCAACCTGCTGGCCGCCAGGAACGTCACGTTCGGCATCAGGTAGACCAACCGCGACACCAGGTCCTCCAGGCCGCCGCGCTCGGACGGCAACCCTTGGACGATCTCCAACGTGTCGAGCACGCACACCGCGAGCACGGGCTTCTTGGCGCGGGCACGTTCCAGGTCGGCCGACAGCAGGACGGGCATGTAGCCGAGCATCCGATCCGGATCAGCCTCATCCAGGATCGGATCGAGCGCGAGTAGTTCGTTGCGCAGTGACTTCAGCTTGGCCTTCTGCGCGACGGTGCGTCCGAGCTTGTCCAGGACCTGGTAGGTGACACTGATCGCGCCAAACCCGCCGAGGAGTTGGTCAACGGTCCCGCTGACCTGGTCCGCTGCGCGCCGTCCGTCCGCCGACCCCTTGCCGAGAAAGGCGGCGAGCGACTCACCTGGATGCTTGCGCTCCCAGTAGAGGGCGAGCGCGACGTCGAATGCCGGCCAGCTACGCGCCAGACGCCCCAGCCCGGCCCGGACGCGCAGCAGCAACGACTCGAAACTGGAGGTGTCGGGGTCCGCGAAATCCAGGACGACGGACGCCCGGTTCTTCGGTAGCCCCTCCAACTCTCCCCGAACCGCGAGGTCAGCAACGTGCCGCGTCAGCGTCGACTTGCCGATGCCGCCCTCACCGGCCACCGCGAGGATGTTCACCGCCGGCCGCTGGAAGTCCATCAACGCCGGGACGGGCCACTCACGTGCGGAGTGCTCGATCAACCAGCGATGGCACCGATCGATCTGCGCTTCCCGGTTGGTGAACACCTCATTGGTGGCAAACGGAGCGTTAGGCCCATAGCCGAAGAACTGATCGATGCTCACCAGAACACCCGATCACATGGGGCTGCCCGATGACAACGCCGCCCGCGGCCTGTCCGACTCGGCGGTCTTGTCACTTGGTGAGGAAAGACCGTCGCGCATGTGGTGGGCTTCCGGAAATGTAGTCGGCAGTACCTTGGAACGCGGGGTCCAGGGCATGGTCGGGCACCCCTTCCCTCTCACGCTGCGGTAGCTCCAGTTCACCTGGCGCTAAATGAAGGAGCACAGCATCCGGGCCTTCTATGAGATGACCAAGCGCTACGTCGACGACCTTAGCCATCACCGTACTGCTCTACCTGGACAGGTGGCCGTTCCGTCTAGACCCCTGTGTTGCCGCGGCGGAGAGCGCAAGTGCTTGCGGAGGAGTGGCTTCGGCCTCTCAAGCTTGCTCACCTCCGGTCGAAGGCGCCGGTCTTGATCCGATGGCTCAGCCTCCGCCAGGCTCGACCTTCGAGGATGAGCTTGGGGCCTTCCGGGTCCTTGGAATCGCGCACAGCCGCGTAACGAACGCTGTCGAGGCCTCGAAGCCCAAGCGCGAGGGGCAGGGCGGCGACTTCCACGCAGTTCTCACCGCTGGTGCTGTAGGAGGAGCGACGCCACGCGAGGTCGGGACCCTCACCCATCCGTGATCTCCCTTGCAGCACGTTCGATGCGTGCTTCCGACTCGTCCGGAGACATGGCCATTTCGGATAGTTCGTCGAAGACCACCCTACGACGGGCGACGTCGTCTTCGGACTCCAGGTAGATGTCACCGCCAGGAGTCTCCAGGTAGGCGATGTCGGGATCGATGCCGACTTCGAAGGTCAGGACGACGAAACCGCCGTTGAGGCCAGGATGACGGCCGCGATCAAACGGGAGCACCTGTAGGTTTACGTGGGGACGCCGGGAGTCGGTGAGCAGGGAGTCGAACTGCGCTCGCATGGTCTCGGCACTGCCCATCCTGCGAAACAGGATCGCCTCGTCGAGGACGACACGCAGCTCGGGAGCGTTGGGCCGGCTCAGGATCGATCGCCTCGTCATGCGCGCAGCGACACGACGCTCGATGTCCTCAGCATCAGAGGTGAATGCCATCACGACTTCCCGCGCGTAGTCGGGCGTCTGGAGAAGACCAGGTACGACTTGCGGTTGCCACTCGCGGATCTGGGATGCCTCGTCCTCGAGCGAGAGGTACGTGCCGGCGAAGATGTCGCGGTAGGCGGTCCACCAGCCGCGCTTCCAGGCGTCCTTGGCGAGTTGCAGCAGGGCATCGCGTTGGGGGCTGGTAACACCGTAGAGATCCATGACCGCGTTGAGGTCGTTGCCGCTGGCCTTGGTAAGCGCTCGCTCGATCCGCATGACCTTCTGGCGACTCCAGCCCAGCCGTTGGGCGACGTCCTCCGGACGCAGGTCGGCATGTTCGCGCAGTTCACGTAGCTCCCTTGCGAGCCGTCGGCCGCGAACTGTCGGACTGTGTGGCTGCACCATGAGCGGCAGTCTGCCCTCCTCGTTGGGCCGGGAGCAGGACCTTGGAGCAACTCCTCAAGTGAAAACGTCAAAGTCATTGTGATCATGAACTGTACAGAGTCACTATGGCGTGACAACGCATTGCGATCGAAGGATCACAGTGCGAGAGATGGCGGCGAGGTGGGCTACGTCCCTAACCGACGAGCTCGGCAGAGCTGGTCGGGACGAGGCGGAGCGGCTGCCGCGTCGACAGCATTCGCGCGGCCGGGCGATGGATTGGAGACCCTGCCCGGCCGCGCGTCCTCACCCTCGAAAGGGAGGTATGGATGAGGATAGCTCTGAGGGCGGCGTCTCCGCCCTCCTCGAAGGGCGTTGAAGGCTCCTCGCACGTTGCCGGGAAGTCCGGCCCGAGCGAAACGTCCGCCAGGACGAACATGGACGGGACTCTTGCCTTTCCCGTGACGCCGACAACTCGCCGGTCCACGGCTGACGTAGCGAGCACAGAATCGGACAGAGACGGTTCTGTGTGGCAAATCGAGGTGCCCGGAGTAGCCAAGGCGATACCTCTACTGCGCCAGTGGGTGCACCTGCTCTTGGTCGACAAGCTGGCCGAGGCATTCGAGTTGATCGTTAGTGAGTACGGCACAAACGCGCTGTGGCACACGGCCAGCAGTTGGCCAGGCGGCCGGATCAGGGCTGAGCTCAGCATCAGCAGTCAGCAGACACGTCTCACGGTCCTGGACGATGGCCTCGCTCCTGCTCGCACCGATCGGAGCGCCGATCCGGCAGAGCACGGACGCGGATTGCTCCTGGCGGACGCATACGCCGATGAGACCGGCGAGTATGGCTGCGCCGACGGCCACGCCACCTGGGCACTGATCAGGCGCTGAGACCAGGACGCGCGCCGCACCCCCGTGACGCGCGTCCTTCGCCGGCCACCCTGGCCGGCTTGTCGTGCGGCCGGTGACCGTCCCCCCGGTTTCACCGGCCGCACGACCCTTCAACAGGCCCGTCTTGGCCATCCATCACCTGAAGAGCGTGCTCGCCGCGCGCTTGCTCGGAGGTGACCTAGTGACTCTTCCAGAGCCCGTCGCCCAAGCCGGCCGAGTGCCCTACGGACTATCCGCCGAGTGGCCTGACGGTCTGGCTGCGGAGACCGATCTTGATCTGGCCGTCGCATGGCTGCAGCGACGGTATCCAGACCTGTGCTGTTGGTGGGGCGAGTACACCGGCTCTATCTGGGCGCTGCTGCCCGGTCAGCTGGTCGAAGCGAAGAACGTCACCGATCTCGCCCGCCGTATCGACGCGATATACGAGCGCTCGACTCTCCGGGACGCCACGGACTGTCTCATCCAGCAGGAGAAACCACGCCTGGGCACTCCCCACGGGGCATGGGAAGGCCCAGGTCGGCAGCCAGCTCTTGCGGCCGGCCAACCCTCGCTCACTGACGTAGCGGCGTGCCGCCGACGTCACGGCCGTCTCAGCTGCCTACTTACCGGTTGTCGCCGCATCCTGCTGAGAGAAGCACGGCTGGGGGCCGAAAGGCGCTGAAGCGGTACCGATCTCCGTCGAGCGCCCAACCAGGACTCTCGCAGCAGGACCGGCGGAGCCTGACGCCGCTATCAGCCATACAAAGCGCTGCCGAAGTGGGGCGAGTGGATTCGACCATGCTCGTCCGCCGTCCGCCGTCCGCCGTCCGCCGTCCGCCGTCCGCCGTCCGCCGTCCGCCGTCCGCCGTCCGCCGTCCGCCGTCCGCCGTCCGCCGTCCGCCGTCCGCCGTCCGAGCGGATTCGCGGCGCGCGGCACACAAAGCTCGGCGATCGTTGACGACCTGGAGGTCTCGGGTCCCCATCTAGAGCCGCGGAGACTTCCGCTTGCGGCTCAACATCATCGACAGACGCCCTGTCCAGACCGTCCTGGTCCCAGTCGGCCGTCGCCGAATCATCGCGCGGCCTGAGCTCCCGTTTCGTTGAGTGGGAGCGACACAGGTGCCGACGCCGACGGCGAAGGGTTTGGTCCGCGCTTGTCCGCCGCCCGTCCGCGCTTGTCCGCAGCCCGTCCGCGCTTGTCCGCCGCCCGTCCCCACTTGTCCGCCGCCCGTCCCCACTTGTCCGCCGCCCGTCCCCACTTGTCCGCAGCCCGTCCCCACTTGTCCGCGGTCTGTCCGCGCTTGTCCGCCGTTCGTCCGCGCTTGTCCGCCGTTCGTCCGCGCGGACGAACTGTCGTCCGCCTGCAGTACGACGGCGGACGGCGGGCGGACGAACCGTCCACCGCGCAGCGGACGAAGCTGGGACGGGGCGCGGCGGTCGTTGCTGCAGCAGCGACGCCTTCCACGCAAGAGTTGCCTAGTGCGGCTCATCATCGGCGGCATCTTGTACGCGAGCCGTCCTTGCGCCCAATCACTGTCACGAAACCTGTATCGGCTCGCCGCTCGAACCTGCTGTGCTCGACCGGTCGACCGCCGAAGAAATCTCGAAGATGGTAAGTGTCGCGGAGACTCTCTGCACGCGAAGTTCTATAGCGTGGCTCCTGTCAATTGAAGATCTGAACTGCCTGATACTCAACGACACCGCTCGGCACGGATAAACGCTCTCCGACTGAACGTAGCATCGGCCGACAGAATCGCCGACGACCCTACTTAGAGGCTGCAAGGTAGGACCGTGTCGCGACACGCAATGGACCCGCGGCGGGTCCATCACGTGTGCACCCGGGGCGGGTCGACCGGGCGCGGTCGTGATCGATGTGATCGGAGGTAAGCCACGGAAGACGAGCAGGTCAGCGCATCACGCAAGCTGCAGCGACGCTCGCAGCTCGGTGAGGGGCGTCGGCGAAACCGGGAGATGAGGTTCCGAGTCAGCGACGAGGAATACAAGGAGATCTGCGAAGCAGCGCACCGAGCAGGAGCTGCTTACGGGACATTCATCGTTCACACCGTACAAGCAGTCAATCGCCAGCACAGATCTGGATACGAACTGACGCCGGATACCTGCGAGGAACTGCGCGGCATCGCACGACAGCTGAACCGGATCGGCGTGAACCTCAACCAGCTGGCCCGTATCGCGAACGCGACGGGACAGGTACCCTGCGAACTGCCCGCTGCGTTGGCTTACCTGCAGAACGTTCTTCGAAGAGTGGATGCCTCTTCCGTCGAGCTTGGCCGGCTCCAGCGTTGATCGGCAAAGTGACCCGAGGTGAGAGCGTCGCCCGGTTGCTGTCCTACCTCTACGGCCCCGGCCGGCGCAACGAACACATCAATCCCCACCTCGTCGCGGGCTTCCGACTCCCCATGGCCCTGGAACCCGGACTGGACGTCAGAGGCGATCGGGACTTCCGGCATCTGGTCGGAGTCCTGACCTCCCCGCTCGACACTCTCCGACATACCCCGCTGACGTCTCCGATCTGGCAGTGCTCGGTCCGCGCCGCCCCCGCGGACCGGCGCCTCTCGGACGACGAATGGGCCGACATCGCCGAGGAGGTGATGCACCAGACCGGGTTCGCGCCACGAGGCGACGACGAAGCATGCCGCTGGATCGCAGTGCGACATGCCGACGACCACATCCACCTCGTCGTGGTCTTGGCGCGCGAGGACGGACGCAACCCCAACGTCCACCGCGACTACTTCAAGGTCGCCGACGCCTGCCACATCGTCGAGAAGCGTTACGAACTCACCCCGACCGCGTCCGCAGACCGGACAGCAGCCCCACGACCAACCCGAGCCGAGACAGAACTTGCCCACCGCAGGAACTGGCCCGAGCCGCCCCGCGCCACCCTCCGTCGGCACGTAGCCACCGCAGCTGCCGGAGCCGAGAACGAGGACGACTTCTTCACCGCCCTCGAACATGCCGGAGTGCTGGTTAAGATCCGCCACAGCGCCCGCACACTCGAGCAGATCACCGGTTACGCCGTTGCGCTTCCACATCACAACAACAAGGAGAACCAACCAGTCTGGTTCTCCGGCAAAAAGCTCGCGCCCAACCTCACGCTCCCCAAACTTCGCGAGCGCTGGTCGGCGCCGCACGAGGGCAACCGCTTCGATCGTCGCCCCTTCGGCGGGGTGGAGCTGACCCACGAGGAGCGATCCGCTGCTTACCAGCAGGCCGCCCGAGCCACTGCGACGGCCACCTGGCAGATGCGTCATATCCAGGACCCGGTCGTCCGCGCCGACGTAGCAGCCGCTACATCCGACGTCCTACACGTGACCGCGGCCCTCACAGGCAACCGGGAACTCGCCCGTGCCGCCGACTTCTACGACCGCGCAGCTCGCGAACCCTACGGACGCCAACCACCCTTGACTCCCTACGGCGCGAACCTACGCAGAGCTGCTAGAGCACTGGCTCTATCCGGTATCCGGGGACAACGCGGTAACCGTCCGAGCCTCGCCGGCGTCCTAACTCACCTGGTCGTGCAACTCGTTGCCCTCATCGAGGCGATCGCGGAGTACCGGCAGTTGCAGCAACGCGCTGCCCAGGCAGCTGCCGCCCGCAAGGCTGCCACCCAGCTCAGCAGACTCAGCCGGTCAACTCCGCGGCCATCTTCCCCTACGCTGCCACGGACACCACCGAACTACACGGCGGAGCAGAACGCGGCGCGCCTCGCGGCCACAGCCTTCCCCGTACCCCTGAGCGACCAGCTCTCAGACGGTCCATACCGATCCAGCACGCCCACACCGACGCACCCCAGCCCTCACCGCCGCCGGGGCCCAGCACGGTGACCCGACCACGCAACCCCGGCGCCACACCGTCCTGGTCCTGGCACAAAGATCAGCGCCTCTGCATACTACGGAGCGTAAACAGCGCCAACAATGCGCAAGCAGTGCACCGCCGCAGCATCCGCGCCGGCAGAGTGGCACTACCTCACGACCACCACGCAAGAGAGGCGAGGCAATGACCGATCACAGCCCCCAGGCGGGCCCCGTATCTACAAGGACACATTCACATGACCGACCACAGGCAGGCTCTCGCTACCGCTCGTAACGACGACCAAACGGCAGACCTCGCGAGCAACCTCTACGAACACGTCCGCCAGCTCAACCTCGCCACGGCCGGCCCTCCGAGCCTGACCCTCCCCGGCACCGCGTACGCCATCCTCGGCAACCTCAGCGCAGCCACCTACGGCCTCGATCAGGTCCTCGACCAGATCAACCGCTTCTTCCTCCGGGAGCTGCAAGCCGACCGTCTCGGCCACGACCAGGCCGAAGACCTCGCCGACGTCCTGAGCCGCCACGGCCAAGCTCTAACCGAAGCCAGACGGCACGCCCGAGCTCTCTGCGCGGCCCTCGGCGACGCCCAATCGACTATCAACGCCGTCCACTCCCGCGCCACCCACGGACGCGAAGCGCCCCCAACTACCGAGGGCAAAACCCACGTGGACGACGCCGGAGTAGCAGCGGCGGCCAACGACTTCCCCAGACCGATCACCGATCCGACGCTCCTCGCACCACCTCTCACCGGCGGACGAAACCGCTTCATCCGCACGCTCCGCCCGAACACCCCGGAGGCCTGAGCATGGAGCCGATGACCCACGAGGAACTCGCCGCCCTGCCCACCACAACAACCATCGAGACCGCCGCCCGAGCCCTTGGCCTCGGCCGAACCCGCGCCTACCAACTCGCCCGCGAAGGCTGCTTCCCCTGCAAGGTCATCCGCATAGGCGCCACCTACCGAGTAGTCACCGCCGACCTCCACCGCTTGTTGACCGTTAACCGAGGATAGGTATGGGACGCCCAGGGTGACGCGGTGGCTGTAGGCGACCGCCAGCACATACCCCACGCTGTGTTGTCCCAGTTCGCGTCGTAGGTCCGGGCTGTGGCCGTTGACCCTCGTCGCTGCGAGCCGATCCGCCTCGACCAGGTCGACCCCATCATCAGAACCGCGATCCTCGGCATTGAGGGCTCGCGGATCTACCAGCACGGCGCGCTGGACTAGGACCTCATCCCGGCCGGCTACACTTGCGGCGGTCATGCCCGCCGCCGTGCCGGGGCGGTCATGCCCGCCCCGGCACCGCGTCGCGTTGGTCTTCCAAGCAGCCCTCTACTTTCCCAGCACCGCGTGCGTGCCGGCGGCCAAGCAGGAGAACGATCCAGGAACCGCCCCCTGGGCCTGGGCCTTGGCCTGGGGTGCAGGTGTTGCAGTGTTGTCGTGGGGGTGCAGTAGCGTCCACACCGTGGGACAAGTCATTGTTCGTCACCGCGTATGTAAGCCGGGTATCGACGGGTCGGGCGCGAACACCATCCAGCATGCTCACATTGGCCCTGCGTCCGAGTTCGAGGTCTCGGTTCGGATGGCCTCACTGATCAGTGTCAACGCCCGGGCCACCCCGATTCGGGGGAGGGTGCGCTACTGGTCTCGCGTTGCCGAATTGCGGTTGCTGCTTTCCTTCTTGGACGAGAGGCGCTTTGCGCCGCTCCTCCTGCGCGCGACACCGTTCCACGCGAGCGCCGGCCACATTCGCCGGTTCGTTTCCGAAGGCGCGGGTCTTGGGCTGTTGACCGGCGTCACTGAGGCCATCTACGGCTGGCGTGCAGGACGGACGACACTCGCCAACTTCGATGCCTTGCCGACGAGCCTCGTCCACAAGTACAAGGCCTCCGGCGTGCGACCTGATCTGCTCTTCCAACTCCGTGAAGGTGACCTCGCGGGTGAGGCTCGCGGCCGCTCGTCCCCACCGCCCAAGTCAGTGAGAGCAGATCAGCTCCAGAAACTGCAGAAGCTCCTGGTGTGGTCAGACGCCCACGACGAGCACCCGTTCGTCATGAGTTGGGCTAGCGTGACTGAAACAGGAACGACCATCGATTTCTTCGAGTGCAGGATGGACGGCGGGTTCCGCAGGAATCCGAGGCGCCCGGCACGCGAACGTGGGCGCCCGATCCGGGTCATGGAAGATGCACTGCCGCAACGACTCATCTCAGATGGGGTACCTGAGGCCACCGTCCCGTCCCGGCCGACGCGCCCTCAGGCAGACCAGACGCGGCCAGGCGATCTGGCTGCGGAGGCTGACGAGTGTGTCCGGCAGGTTGATGAGGAACTCTACGAATCAGCACCCGAGCTTTCCGATGGAATCATGTTCGATCGATCCGTGCGAGGCGCCTGGGCGCCGCTCGACCTGCTCGGCGAGCCGGGAGACTATCTCTTTCTTGGGATCATGAGCCACGCCCTTTCAGAGGACGAGGCCGAGGGCGTCGCGGCCAGGCGCTCACGGCGGGGCCTGGCGGACGGTGGCGACGAGGACGCTCCTGTGCAGGGCGAGATCACGGGACGCCTCATCGCCGCCGTCACCCGAGACCGCCGCCCCGAGCCTCCATCTATAAGGGAACTGCGCGACGCCCTCGAATGATGCTGGCGTTGTCTGCGGCCCTGCGCATGAACACTCTTCGGATACGCCGCCAACGTCACTGCCCGACATGAACGGTTCGTCCGACGCATCACCGACGAAGCGTGTCCTGACCGCGGCGCGTAGGCGGCTGGCGAGGAGCGTCGCCGACCGAACTGCCGTGGCGCGTCCTGGGCGACTGTATGCCAGCGCCCCTGGTTGCCCGCCACAACCTCGCTCGACGGACCGCAGAAGCCTGCGACGCCGTTCAAGCGTGTGCCTCGTTCGCCGACGTCCTCCACACCCAGCAAGCAGGTGCGGGGCGTCGATCTATGCGTCGTCCAGCGGAGATCAAGTGACCCTGGCCTCACCGACAGTTGGCGAGACCAGGGTGTCAATCACTGTCAGTCATCCTCTTCTAGATCATCGTGCTCGGTGTAGGGAAGCCCGCAGAGCTGGCACTGCACGATCTCTGGACACCAGTCATGCTCATCGATCCGACAGCGCTTCACCGGATCTGAACTTGACTCTGGGTCCTCAGGTGGGTGAAATGTCAACGCGACACTCCTTGGCGTGACTTAGACGAGGTCAGGGCCCTGGGGCGTTTCGCAGGGTCGGCGAGAGGCTGCCACCTCTCGCCGACCGTCAATCTAGCGAAAGCATTTGAGGTGACCCAGCAGGCTCTATTCGCCTAGTAGGAAAAATAGAGCGAGTGCCGGGTAAGCCGTTCGAGTGGCTATCTACGAACGGTGATCATGGCAACTATGGATGCTCTCCAGTGGCACGCTCCTGGACTAGGCAATTTGTTTCAAATTAGCGGGCTGCACGGACGGTCGGCAAGGGCGCCGAACTGCCGTCAGATGCACCGGACCGGCGATTTGGTCACTGTGGGTAAGTTTCGTTGGAAGTTCGCGAGTTGGTTGACACGGCCCAGAAAGGTCGATACCTTAGCTCACAATATTATTGGCCTTCTCGTTGTCCAAAATTCAGCGCCACTTACTTACCGTAATCCTGTGACTACTCCAGGATGGGCTCCGTAATCGCTTTCTTGGGTGTGGGCTCGAAAAGGAGGCGTCCGCGTCACAGTCCGCGAACTAGCAACGATCTGATAACGGTCCCCTCCCGGGGAGGAAGGCTGACTTTGCTGGCGGCCGGGACGAAAAGCGGCATACAGTAAGGGGGATGCCTCCGAGGAACGTGAGGGTGTGGGCTTGCTGAACCGACACTCCTCGCCTGACGCCTACGTCGGTCGTTGGGTGCAGGTGCGATGCAGTGGTCTGGGATTCGCCTTCTGCCACGAGAAGCGGCCAGAAGGCGCGGTCGTGGTTTACACCGATATCCCGGGCAGTGCCGAGGTACGCGAGATAGCAGCAGTGGAGGATTTGATCTTCCCTCGTGTCTCGCCTGGGTCTCGCGTCTGGGTGAAGGGTGAGCCCTACGGCTGGCATGCCGCAGAGGTAACGGGACTCACCGCGTTCGGTGACTACCGGGTTCGGGTCAGCGGAATACATTCAGATCTGAAGTTGTCGGGTGATCAATTTAAGATCCGCTGGGATCGGCCCTTGAATGATCCGGTCGGTGCCGTTGCCCAAGGATTCTGTGACTCTCCCGAGTACTACGAAGCGCGCCGTGATTTCCTGGATCAACTAGTGCTTCAGCGGAGAGTGTCGAGGGGGTACACGGCTTTTCTGTCCGCTCCTGTGGAGCTTTATCAGCACCAACTCGATACGGCGGCCAGAGTATTGTCCGATCCAGTGCTTCGTTATCTACTGGCTGACGAGGTCGGCTTGGGTAAGACGGTCGAAGCATGTGTCGTCGTCCGACAGTTGCTCCTTGATGACGATCAGGCGACAGCGCTCATAGCAGTCCCTTCCACTCTGCTCCAGCAATGGGGGGTCGAACTTCGAGAGAGGTTTCTTCTTGGAGAGGAGATGGGGGAGCAGCGTGTTCGTCTTGTTTCTCATCACGATCTCGCGGGTGAAGCCAGACTGAGTGAGTACGCCATCGTTGTGGTAGACGAAGCCCACCGGCTCGTCTCCCAGTTATCTCTCCACCCCCGTCTTCGAACCGACCTGCACCAGGCCAAGAGCCTGCTGTTGCTTTCGGCTACGCCCATGAGCGGGGACCTTTCGGTCTTGCTCAATCTTCTCAACCTCGTAGACCCGGTCGCGTATCCGACGAACGACCTTGAGTCCTTCCGGAAGCGGGTGCAAGAACGTGAGAGAGAGGCAACAAATCTGCAGGTGCTTACCTCTCGGCGTGCGAGTCCACGCCTGCGGAGCGCCGCGCTAGACGAACTGCTCAGGACGCATGGTAAGGACCCCACGGTCGCTCGACTAGTAGAGCAATGCCACTCTGCTGAACCAATGTCCGCCGCATGGGTGGATCTTAGCGACTATGTACGGGAAACCTATCGCATCAGCCGGAGAATGATTCGCCATCGGAGGAACAGCGGTGTCGCCGAAGGCTATCCGGTGGTAGGGCGCCGGCCTATTTTCGTAGCGCTTGAAGATCCGACACGTCGCATGGTCGACGAATTTCTTGAACAATACCGTGATTACCTTGCGAGCAATCCCACACTCACGGGAAGTTCTAAGCGTTTTGCACGGATGGTTCTCCATGGTCTGGGTGGACCTCGTGCCCTCCTTCATTACCTCCGGCGAAGTCTCACTGTAGAACAGGACGACCGAGCTCTAAATGAGGCGATGGTCGCGCGACTTCAGATGGTCGACACGGGCACTCGGGCGCGCGCCGCGCTCGATATCGCTGCTGACCGGCTGGCCAAAGACCTCAAAATAGTGGTGGTCGGGACCTCGTCCGACATAGCACGGGAGTTCTACGAGGCAGCACAGGCACGATGGGGAAACAAAGTGACCGGACACTTGATCTCTATGGAGCAGGCAGTTCGTGAGAGAGAGACCCTGGCTTTCTTGAATAGTCTTGGTGGACGTGTTCTCGTCGGTGATTCCACCCTTGAGGAAGGGAGGAACTTGCAAGCGGCACATGTGCTCATCAATCTTGATCTGCCATTGGATCCTAATCGGCTGGAACAGCGGATAGGGCGTCTCGACCGGTTTGCACTCCGGGCGGAGCCTGCAGAGATCGTGACATTCGTGGAACCCGATAGTGAGTGGGTCAGCGGACATGTTCGTCTACTGCATGAAGGTATAGGTATCTTCACCGCTTCTGTCGCCACATTGCAGCGCAAGCTTACCGAAATCCTTAACGAAATCATTGCACAAGTGAAGCACGAGGGTAGCGGCGTTTTCTCATTCGACTTGACGGAGTTGCGGAGAGGTATCGAAGATGAGCGTACTGAGGTGGATCTCCTAGAGGAGCTCGAATCTGTCACCGCGGCATCCGATTTCGATGATGCGACCATGGCCGATCTGCGACGGGCGGAGGGGGATATCGAGGATCTACAGAACGCGTTTCTCAGGTTTACTTCGACACGAGGCGGCGTAGGCCTGCGACCGCAGGTGGCTCCAGACGGGGAGCTACTGCGTTTTCGTACCGACTCTCAGTACGTTCCCGGGCTCCCTGATGATCTGGCCGCTGAGGTCCTTCCCCTGTTGAGGCGACCCCGAGCGTACGCACGCTCCGCCGCGACCTGCCGGAGGGGGGTGGCTCCGCTGCGGCTCGGAGACCCGCTCGTCGACTGGCTCGAGCGGTATCTCCGTACGGACGAGCGTGGCCGAGCCCGCGCGATCATTCGTCCTTGTGACGATGTGCACGAACCGTCGCTCTGGATGTCATGCGACTTTCTGGTGGAATTTGACGCTTCACACTTGGTGGCTGAGGATGAGGACGTTCGACGTCGGCTTCGCCGGCGAGGCGACGCTCTGCTCCCACCAAGCGTCATCCGTACGTGGACCAACCCCGACGGTCCGGCGTCCGCACCTGCACTGGAGATGCTGGATGTTCCCTTCGATCCGGACTCGGATCAGGTGCTGCGGGGGAGGGCGTGGGGGGACGTGTTGACCGCGCTGCCGGACTGGCAGCAACTCTGTCGCCTGAGTGCCGACGCGGCAATCGACCACATTCGGTCCCTACCGGCCCTCAGCACAGAACCTCCGGCGTCGGCGCGACGGGCTCAAGAGGAAGTCTCGGCCCGAACCGCAGTTTTGCGAGCCAGATCACAGCGGCTGCCGACAGAAGCCGAACGCAGAGCAGCTCATCTGGAGATGGAACGGGAAGAGTCCCTCGGGGCTGCGTTGGTGAGGGGTACTGCACAACCGGCCGTATCGACCATCGCCTGCGGCGCGATCGTGCTTTGGCCAACGTCATGACAGACGAACTCTATTCCGACCAGGATGAACTTCTCCGTCACTGGCTGCGGGCAGCGGATGGAGGAAGACCACCCGACTTTGCGGACGACCTCTACATGCGCCTGGCTCATGCCAGCGTTGATCCAGAGAGCAGCGAACTCGATACGGCGGTGCTGATCCGCCACCTCCTCCGGAGATGGTCGCTGCGGGATGGCCGTCGGAACACCGTGGTCACCACTCCGGAGATCTCGGCGCGGCTGCGCAAGGTAGCAACGCTTACGCAGCTGCGGGAGCGCCCGACAGACACTTGGTCTGCGATGCCGTGGAATCCAACCTGGCTCAACTCTCATGGAGATCCGGACGGCGCGGCGGCTGCGGGAACGATGCGCGGAGCAAGATTTTCTGATGTCAAACTGATCGCCGACCCGTTTTTCACGAAGTGCACTGGCCATGGCTACTACAGCACACCGGGGCAGAGGGCCGCGTGCCGCGCTGTAGTTTCTGTTCCGGCAGGCAGCACTGTGATTGCAATGCTTCCCACAGGGTCGGGCAAGACCGAGGTGGCGCTCTGCCTGGCAGACCAACGGAATGATGCGGTCACCCTGATCGTGGTCCCGACGGTTGCTCTCGCCTACGACTTCGAACGTAGATTCCGAGATCACTATGCGCGTCGGAGTACCCGGATAGACCGGAACTCCCTTCATTTCGCTTGGACTGCGAGCACTCCGGAGTATCTACGGGAGCGCATGCGGTCGCGCGTACGGGAGGGCATACAGCCGATTCTAGTCACATCGCCGGAATCGATGACTCGTGCGCTCCGACTTCTGCTGCTGGAGGCAGCCGGTACTGGGCGCATAGGGGGCTTCGTCTTCGATGAGGCACATCTGGTCACACAGTGGGGCAGAGACTTTCGGCCTGAGTTTCGTACGTTGGCGGACCTGAGACGCGACCTAATACGCAAGGCAGCCGACACGGGTCATACGAGCCCGATTACATTGTTGCTCAGCGCGACGCTAGGAGCGTTCGAACTGCGGGACCTGCACCGCATGTTCGCGGAACCTGGACCATGCACGCTCGTCGCGGCCAACGCCCTGCGTGCTGAGCCGGAGTTGTGGACGGCGGCAGCCGACGATCCGGAGCAGAGAGAAGCATGGGTCTTGGAGGCACTTGCGCATCTGCCACGGCCGGCAATCCTTTACGTAACGGCGCCGGAGGCTGCCGAAGACTGGCTGTCCCGCCTGCGGGGGGTCGGTTATCGGCGGCTCGCCCTCGTGACTGGTAAGACGAGCACAGAGGAACGGGCGCGTGTCCTCGCCGAGTTGCGCTGGAGCACCGAAAAGCCCGCGACGGTGGACCTCGTCGTCGCCACCTCGGCCTTCGGTCTCGGCATCGACTACCCCCATGTGCGCACTGTGGTGCACGCCTGCATGCCGGAAACCGTGGATCGCTGGTATCAAGAACTGGGGCGGGGAGGGCGTGACGGTTCCGCGTCCGCCGCGTTTCTGCTGACTGCGCCAGCGGACCGACGCGAGGCGGAGAAGCTTACTACCAAGGTACTCACGGCTGACACCGCGAACCAGCGATGGTCGGACCTCTGGAGTCACCGTAAGCAACTCGCAGATCGATCCTTCCTCGACTTGGAAGGTAGCCGTGGTACGGCGGCTCGCGGCTCCTACAACCGTCGCTGGAATGCTCAGCTCGTCCAGGGACTGGTCGAGTTGGACGCGCTTCGGCGGTTTCAAATGGATGTCGAGGACTTGGTAGACTTGGCCGACGAGACCGGAGAAAAGCGCGACTGGGCCTGTGTCGAGGTATGTCGTGGCGACCTAAAAGATTCGTCCTTCTGGGGCGATTTCTGGACGCCATGGCAGCAGCAGGAATGGCTGCGATCGCGAAGGGCCTTGGACTCCGTCGTGAATCTGGTACGGGGATCCGTGCGCGCGTGCGAGGCGATCGCAGCGTCCTACCGGCCCGACGAGGAGACCCGCCGTATCTTCGGTCCCTCCACTGCTTGGGCCGAACCGCTGACTCCTTGCGGCAGGTGCCCGGGATGCCGGCAAGACGGCGTTGCCCCGCCTGAAGACCCGTCCCCCAGTCCCATCCAGCAATGGCCCGTCTCGAATTACCTTTTTCCCCGGCTTGAGGATCTTGCGAACGCCGCCGCTGCCCAAGACCGGCTCGTGTTGCTCACGACCGACGACCACGACACCGTGGCCCCACCCTTGGCACGGGCTATGGTCCGTCGCGGAGTGAGGCATCTCGCTGGTCCGATAGGTGAGCCGATACACCATGGAGACTGGCTGTTTGTCGACCCGTTGCCTATAGGACCCGGCGACCTGACCCCCTGTTCGTCCTTCGTCGTGTATCCGCCGGCGAGTCGAGTCCCGGGCACCTGGTTGAGGTCGAGGAGACGACCGACCCAGCACGGTGACGCTCCACCCGCGTTCGATGTCCTCCTGCTTCCGCGCGGCGCTACCGTCGGGGATCGGAAGGTAGGACTCGACCTGCCCGCGCTCGACGCCGTGACCGCGCTCCAAGTTCTGGGAGGTTAACCGTGGACTATCTGAAAGGCCACGTCACAGCCAGCGCTCCTGCGCTCGTCGTCATCTGCAGGTATCTGGCCACACACCCCCAGGGCGTAGAGGAAGCCGAACTCCGAAGTGCCCTACAACCGCACGTTCCGGCTAAGAGTCAGGGAACCAGGTCGGGTGGCGGCGTTTTCGTCGCCTCGCTGAGAGTCGGTCAGGACCTGGGGATCATCGAGACCCAGGAGGTCTCGCGTAACCGGCGCCGTTGGGCTGTGAGTGAATCCCTGCAGGAGGAGATCGAAAGGGACACGTCACCCGGCGCTCAGATCGTTAGGAGCCTCGTGTTGCGACGCTTGGGCGCTCGTGCGGCGACTGCCATCGAGGCAGGGAACTCTCCGCCGGACCTCGGGCTTGCGCTCACTTGGTTTCTCATGCGGAACCCGCTCGCGCCTTTTCCTGTCACTTGGGGGGACGGTCCAGAGGCTGCCTTCAAAGATGGGTGGAAAGGGGATCAGCCTCCGGTCGGCAACGCGGAGCAGTGGCGCTCCTTCATGAGATGGGCCAGATCTTTGGGGCTTGCTGTCCGCGCTGAATTTGGAAGGCAGAAATTGGTTCTAATCGCTGATCCGACGCGGGCCATAGAGATCGTCCTGGGCGAGATGCCTAGTCGAATGCTCGCCGATGAGTGGTTTCGGCACCTGCACTCACTTCTGCCGGTTCTGGGTGACTCGAGGCTGGTATCTGCCCTACCGCAGGTCAGTGGTTCCGTCGAGGAGGTTCCATTGCCAGTCGTGCTCGCGATGAGGAAACTGGAGCGCATGGGAAAGTTGAAACTCGTTGCTTCGGATGACTCGAGCAACGCCGTCGCCCTGCGGCTCGCTAGAGGCGACCGCCGCATCGGTGAGGTGCACATCCTGGAGGCCCTGGCATGAGCAATTCGATGAAGGGCTTTCGCTGCTGGAGCGCCAGGTCAGTCCGAGAAACGGTGTACTCTGATATCGGAGCGCTACCCAGCGGTGCCGACGCTGTGTTTCTCGCCGCGCACTCCCCCATGTCGCTGGCCCACCCTAAGGGGGAACAACAGCCGGATTCTGACTCAGATGAGCGGCAGGTACTCGACGCCCTGCTCTCCGGCATTGGAGACGAGGACAGGAACACCCTCATCGCCGTGACTGGAGGGTCCGGCGCCGGCAAAAGCCATGTCGTGCGCTGGGTACACGCTCACCTGGATCGGGCGGACGAGGGATATCACGTCCTCTATGTGCCGCGAGCGGTCCAGACCATCAGGGAACTGTTGCGCAGGATCGTCGTCGGGCTGCCCGGTGACGGCGGCGAGGAGTTCATGGAACGGATCGACGCGGCGGTGGGTAACACGGGCCCCGCGGAACTCCAGGACCGGCTCTTGGAGGAAATGCGTTTCGCGTTGAACTGGGCTCTCGAACCCCAACTTCCCCGGGACGGTGAGAGCGAGAAGGAACGAGAGGCGCGAGAGGAACGCAACAGCCTGCTCGGTGACGCCGATGAATTGGGTAAACGGCGAAACGGGCTGGCGGATCTACTGGCCTTGCCCCCGGTGAACCGCGTGCTGCTCCGCAAGGAAGGCCGACTTCATCGGTTCGTGGCCTCCGTGTACGAGGAGACCTCACGGCGTGACGGGGAGCAGGAGAAGTTCGAGCCAGAGGACCTTCCGTTGCGTGAGACCGGAGTACTGAGGGCACTGGCAGGAAACGCAGATCTCAAAGGGCTGTGGGAGATCGTCCGCTACGATCCCGCACCGGCCCTTGATTTGCTCGACGAAGCCCTGCGCAAGGCAGTACCTAGGGCGCTTGGCATGCGGACTTCCGGCAGTGGGGTAACGCTTGACGAACTCTTTCGCCGTTCCCGACAGTTGATGCGAAGGCAGGGAAAGGAACTAGTCCTTCTCTTTGAAGATTTGGCTCAGTTTGGTCTCATCGATGGTGAACTATATGATCAGTTTGCCACTCAGCCAGGGGCCGATCTCGCGCCTTTGCGGGTTGTGTTCGCGGTGACCGACGCTCCATACAATAAGCTTCCGGAGACCGTCCAGACGCGAATCACACACCAGTTCAAGATCGAATCATCTGCTCTCGCTGACCGTGAGGCATTCGTAGCCCGCTATCTCAACCTCGTCAGGGTTGGACGTAAGGACGTCGAGTCCGCCTGGTCGCGGGTCCAGGGCGACAGTACGGAGGGCTGGGTCCGCAACGCCTGTAATACCCGAGAAGATGGACTGCCATGCCGGGTTAGGGATGAGTGCCACGCAGGTTTCGGAACAGTTGAAGTTTCCGGCCTCGGTCGCGTGGGTCTCTATCCCTACAACGACGTAGCAGTACGTCGTTCGTTGAACAACAGGGGAAAGGACGCCACCCCGCGTGACATCCTCGATGTCTGCGTCTCAGAGACGTTGATCGAGGCCGAGGCGCACATTGGACGGGGCACCTACCCGCATGATCGGGTACGTGACCGTTTCGATTTTACCATTAGGCGTTCCAAAGACACCATCCTGGCAGGACACACCGGCGAGCAGGCCGACCGACTATTTCGCGCCTTGGTGGTCTGGGGTGATGAGTCGAGCCTCAACTCCATAGTGGCAGACGCTTTTTCCCTGGAAGTGCCAGCCGGGCGGGAGCCCGTAAGTCCGACGCCTCCTAAGGCTTCACCGCCGGAACCTAATCCGGCGGAGAAGCCCGTCCCCCTTAGGCCGAGTCCGCTCCCTCAACTCTTCCAATGGCAGGTTGGAGACCGTCTTCCCGACAGCGAGACAGATCTATACCGAGATCTTCTCTATCAACTGGTCCGCTCCCGGCTGGATCTCGAGTACGCCTTGTTCCACACTGCGAGTGGCGAGGGCGCAAGGATTCTGAACGAAATTTTCAACCGGACCTCCTTCGACTTCGGGAAAGACGCAAGAGGGCGTCGCGCGGGTACCGGAAAAGTGCTCTTTAGCATCGGCCGTGATGATGACACCATCAGAGTGCTGGCGGCCGCTCGATGGTTCTACGACAACGGTCATTGGGTCCCGGAGAACGGGGTCTGGCCCTGGCCTGAGGGTTACAATCCATTCGATCTGATGGTAGGCCTCGAATGCCGCCTAGATGACTGGGCTGACCAGGTCCGCACAGCCTTCATAGAGCGGGTTCGAGGCCGCGGTTTGGCCCGTGCGGCCGTCGGGGCGCGTGCCGTCGCGCTGATCGCGGCAGGGCTGTCGCCTGCGTCGGTGCAGCGGGTCGACGACGTCATGACCGCCGGAGCGCCTGCCTCCACTCCGGCCACGCCGTCGTGGGCGGCGGCGGATCGGGCTGCCCGAGACATCCTGCTTAACCCCTCAATTCGCGACCTGGTCGGTGAGGTCGCCGCGGTACGGCAAGGCGACACTGGTGCTGCCGAGCTCGTCGATGCGGTCGAACTAGAAGAGGGACTCAAGCAGGCCCTGCGAGCACCTGTTGTCTTCCTCCGTAACGTGGTCGAGGAGTTCCGTGAGGCAGCTCCAGTCCTGGCCGGATCAGCGGACAGTCTGGTAACCGCAGTGGAACAGGCGGCTCCTGGCCAATTGCACGAGATTGGGACAGCGGTCGAGGCACTTGTGCTGGGTCTCCAAGGGCAGGAGCCGGCGGCAGTGGCCAGGAAAGCCCGTGAAGTTGGGCGACGGGCGTTGGACAGTGGGTTTTTCAGGCCCGCTGACGGCTGGAGCGCTTTCAGCGACGCGCTGGAGACGCTGGAGTCTGTACCCGCTGGACTGCCCCTCGACCAGTACGTCAGCGACAGACAACATGAGGCGTCGGACGCCCTCACCACGCAACATTGGACTCGTGTGGCCGTGAGAGGTGCGGGAGCACTTGAAGTGATCCGGCGGAGCATGATGGCGACCCGGCTGGAGTGCGAGCGGAGCGACGGTGTCAGCGGGAACCTGGATCAACAGGCGCAGGACGTGCGTCAAAAACTAGGCCAGGCCAGGGAGCATCTTCACGCACTGGGTAGTGCCGAAGAGGAGAACAATGGCTGAAGGCATTCCTCAATGGATCGAGGAGACACGCGTAGCAGTCGACCGGGCCGGTCAGGCGGATCGCGCTCAAATGGATTTCGATGCCCTAACCACTGCGTCGGAAGAACTGGGCCAGGTTCTGCCCAGCCTTGTCGAACTTCACAACGCAGCGGAACTGGGCCGGGGCGTCTGGTGGACCGGTTTAGACGTCGATTCTGGCCTGCTGGCCGATTTGGACGAGGCTCAGACCGCCCTGGATACTCGGCATCAAGCCCTGGAGAGGCGGAAGCTGACGAACGTCGCACGACGACTCACTCGCATGGAACCACGGCTGCGTGAGTCAGTTATGGCTGCCTGGAAGGAATACGTTGCGTCGCAAGCCGGCGACGCCGCCGAGTTGCGTGACCTGATGCAAGTGCTATCCGGCGCCGAAGGCATCGCCGATGTAGCCCGACAACTCAACGAAGCCCTCGGCAGGCTGGCCAGGCTCGAGAGGCGACTGCCCGACGCACGCTCGCTCGAGGTACTCGACGAGGTTTGTGCGCTCTTCGGGCTTTTGGAGGGAAGACTGCCCGCAGCGGTGAAGACCTTCGTGTCCGCCGCGGCGCGCGGCGGTGCCTCACTCGAACTGGTTGATGCCGAAGTACGGGAATGGCTTATCGACAACGGCGCTTTGCAGAACTTCAGGGCGGTCCCGGGACGCCCCCAGGAGGTGCGACATGGATGAGTACGTGCTTGAGGCCTTGACCATGATCGAACTTCGGGAGGCAGAACTTCTTTCGTGGGGGGCAGTGGGGGCTGAGTGGACTGAAGACGAACTCCTCACGGTCCTATCGGCGTACGGGAGCGCCTCGGAACTTTTGTCCCAGCTAGTTGAGTCAGCTCTGGTCGTCCGTACGCCTCACGGCGGCTACCGCTCCCGCAGTGCGGAGACAATCCGGCTACTCGCTACGCTCAGACAAGCATTCCCCCAACAGCGGGTTACCGATGGCAGGCCCCTGGTGCTGGACTACAGGTTCCTGCACCGTCCGCGGCGTCGGCCCAAGCGCAGTATTCCCGCTCAGGAGGTGCTGGATGAGATCCGAGAGTTGCTAGGCCCGGCCGGTTCTGCTGTTGCGCAGCGGCTTCTGCCGGCGGAACTCTCGGGATTCCAGCGGCGCAGCGCCAACGCAATTATTGACGCGCTCAGAAGCACTCAATCCTCCGGGGTAATGGTCACCGCTGGTACGGGCAGTGGAAAGACTCTGGCGTTCTACCTACCGCTTCTATCATGGCTGGCAGATCAGCCAGAAAGACGGCGGAGTGCCGGACCTTTGGCACTGGCGTTGTACCCGCGAAATGAACTCCTCAAGGACCAACTTCGAGCACTTCTAGGTTACGTCCAGGGTCTTCAGGTCGCCGGTGACCTCCACACCTCGCCCCCGAGCCTGGCCACCTGGTTCGGCCTGACTCCGGCGTCCGTCTACGCGGTGAAGCAGGGATGGGCGGAGGGCTGGAGTAAGCGTGGCGACGATTACGTCTGCCCATACCTTCGCTGCCTGGACTGCGACTCAGAACTGCTCTGGCGCAGAGCCGATCTCGATATGAACCGGGAACGGCTGGTCTGCAGTGTGGCCACCTGCCGCTCCGAAGTGGACGGGCAACTCCTACGACTGACTCGCGAGAGCGCATGCCAGAACCCCGCCGATCTCATGCTCAGCACCACAGAGTCGCTCAACCGTCAACTCTCCGCTCCCGGCAATCTCGGAGCGTTCGGGGTACATCCGGCGACCCTCGCCGCTGTCCTTCTAGACGAGGTACACACCTATGAGGGCACGACCGGAGCTCAAAATGCAATCCTCCTGCGTCGCCTTACGCAGAGGCTACGCCGCTCACCCGTCTGGGTCGGGCTCTCCGCTACACTGCGCAATGCGGGCGATTTCTTCGCCCAACTGGTCGGCCTATCGCCGGGCGCGGTGACCGTTGTCCAGCCCAGGACCGAGGAACTGGAAGAGTCCGGAGCCGAATACCTGTTGGCACTCCGGCACGATCCGCACTCCAAAACGGGGACAATTTCCACCAGCATCCAGACGTGCATGGCGCTGGCCCGCTGCCTCGACTCGAAGGCGGACAACCCCTTCAACCCGCCACCTACCTCTGATGGAGTCTTCGGAAGCAGGCTCTTTGCTTTTACCGATAAGCTTGACAGCACCAATCGGCTCTTCTGGGACCTCCTGGATGCTGAAGGCTGGCGCTGGCCGGGCCGACCCCATGAGAGACGAGTCCTGACTCTTGCTCACCTACGGGCAGAGAGACAGGGACGTCTGGGTGCAAGGTGCCAAGAGCCGGCCGAGGACCGTGATCTCGACGGGCAGTGGTGGTGGCTGCCGGAGCACTTGGGACATGGAGTTGAAGCCGACCGCCCACAGCGGCTAGGCCGCACCAGTTCGCAGGATCGCGGTGTATCAGCCGATGCTCAAGTGGTCATCGCGACGGCGACGCTCGAAGTGGGATTCGACGACGACCGTGTCGGTGCGGTTGTGCAGCACAAGGCCCCACACGACCCTGCGCAGTTTCTACAGCGTAAAGGACGCGCTGGACGAAACCCGGTGACCCGTCCCTGGACGGTGGTGGTGCTCAGCGACTGGGGCAGGGACCGCCGGGCTTGGGAGGCATACGATGCCCTCTTTGACCCCGAACTTCCACCGCGTAACCTCCCTCTCGGGAATCTATACGTGCTAAGGATCCAGGCGGTTTACGCACTCCTTGACTGGCTCGCCGTCGAGTTGCGCTACTCCGGTCGCGAATCAACCTGGGAGGATCTTGCCGGCCCCGTGAAAGCACTATATCCGAATAACCCATCTAGGCAGGATCGGGCGCTGATCCGTCAAACGCGAATCGCGGACCTGCTGACTCGGCTACTTCGGCCCGGACCCGAACGCGAGCGGCTTCGGCGCCATCTGAGGTCCGCGCTTGGACTGGGCGCTGGGGAACAGGCGGAGTCTGTGGTTGACAGCCTGCTATGGGACTCCCCCCGGCCGTTGCTGCTCGCTGTCGTCCCGACGATACGACGTCGACTGCAGAATCAGTGGAGGGGGGAGGAGCCTTTGCCGGGCGATACCGGATTGCGGACGCGCACACCGCTGCGCCAGTTCGTACCAGGAAATCTTTTCGATGACCTTCTGGTCCCTGATGTGGAACTGCTCGTGCCGGGTCTGCAGCAAGACGTCCAAGTCGAGAACCTTCCCGCATTTCGGACGCTCAGCGAGTTCTGTCCCGGCAATGTGAGCAGGCACTTCGGAGTATGGGCCACCAACAAGCGGCACTGGGTCCCCCTCCCCGCCATGGATCCGGGAACGGACGAGCACAGGATCGACGTCGTGAATGTGTACCGTGGCGTCCCTATTGATGTTGTCGAGGCTGGAAACGAGCGTGTGACGGTCTACGCACCGACTGCCGCCGCGTTGGAGGCTGTTCCCAACCTGGTGAGGGATGCCTCCGCAGTTCGACCGGACTGGGAGTTCCAGGTCTCACCTCTCGGCGAGGGGTGCGAGCTACGTGTTGCCCCGGGAGCGGACAAACTCATCGCAGGGATCACCGCGCACCTGCATGGTCAAGGGGGCGGTGCACGCACCTTGCGTTACGCCAAGACGGCGTCCGGGACGATCTGGGACCCGGGGTCGAGACCAGTTCGGCTCCGATTCGGCCACGGCGTCAAAGACGACTGGAGGTCCGAAGCACTCGGGGTTGAACTTCATTGTGACGCACTCGAGGGCGTTGTCCGACTGCCCGAGTACGTGGAGCCACCCGACTCGGAGGAACGTAGTCAGCGCCTGCGGCATGTCCTCGAGGTCGAGGCGACTCTCCCCGCCACGATGTCATCCTTTGACCGAGAGACACTCGTCGAGGTCGTCCTGCTGGCGGTGACCACTATGAAGCTGGGGGAGGCATCACCGCGCTGGGAGACCGAGTTGGCGGGAGCAATGAGGGAGGCCGCGACCACCCTTGGACTGCTCACTGACGATGCACAACATGAAGGCGGAGCCAGTAGATCGTGGTCCGACTGGTGCGACGACCCGGACGTGTTGTCCGCAGTTCGCGAAGTACTTGCGGAAGTCGAATGCAAGGCACGCCCGGACGCTTGGACGTCCTGGTGGCGTGGGCGCCACACACTATCCGCCGCACATCTGGTGCTGGCTGCCCTCTCGGCACTCTGCCCTGGAGTGGATGCGGAAGAACTTTTGGTCGACCTTGCCCCAGGTGACGAAGGCCGATTCTGGATCTCGGAAGCGACGCCCGGAGGCACTGGCCAGATCGAGGCATTCGTTCGCGTACTCGTACAGGAGCCGGAGGAATTTACGCGAGCACTTGAGGATGCGCTCAATCCCTCCTCGATTGAAACTCTGGACCACGAACTCACGACCCTCCTACGCAATGATGCATACGAGGTACAGTCCGCGCTAGCCGGGCTCCGGGACGCTTGGCGGGGAGGTCATGCGGTCGTGGCACTCGCGGTGCAGCGGTTGGACGATGTCGCCCGGAACCACGATCTCGCCCTGGGCGGCCCGGCCCGTTCCACGTTGAGCACTCGCATTGCCGGCCCCGGCGCCCACTCTGGCCTGCAGGCTGCAGTCAGATCCTGGCTCGATCTGCGCGACACGGTCGTTGCCAAGGCAGGATTTGCAGTAGGTGCCAGAACATTGGCTGCGCTTCTCGCTGAAGATGAGAGCCTGGACGAGATCCTGCATCTCGGCGAGAAGACGACTAAACAACGGCGTGCTCGCGCCGTGGCCAACGTTTTGTGGCCGTGGGGCGAGACTGCGCAAGCGGACCTCTCGCACAACCCGTACGCCCCGGCGCTCCGGGCTTCGATTCCGGCGCTGCGCGCTTTTGTAAACTTCAGCCCGCCCTCACTTTGCGCCGTTCCCTGGGACGATGAACGCCGAGATGCAGTGCACGACATCCTCCGGGAGTTCGGCGAGACAATTCTGCTCGCACCTCACACGGAGAGCGTCATTCTCCAATCAGCCATCCTAGACCTGCAGACTCGCCCAGTCGAGGTCGGAACGCTTCTGTGTCATCCAGTCGTTGTAGGGACTCGCATTACGGCACAGTATGTCGAGGCCCGCGTACTCCTAAGGGAGGCGCTATGAACAGAGTCATCCGCAAGTCCAGTGCTCAGAGTTCCACCGAGGTTCTGGACCTTCTCGGCGCACTATTTGCCGCGGAGTTGGTTCACCCGAGCACCCACCTTTGGCTTGTCTCTCCCTGGATCTCAGATGTCGGTATCGTTGACAACACGGTCGGTGCCTTTCCCGCGCTCACCCGTTTCGGACGGCGTCACATCCGCCTTGCCGAAATCTTGGCCATATTGGCCGCGGAACGCACATATGTGTTCGTTGCCACGACAATCGACAGTCACAACAACACCTTTAGGCGCCGACTCCAGTTTCTCGCCCGCGACCTGGACGTTGAAACGAAAATCAAAGTGGTGACAGATCCATCCGGTTTGCTGCATACCAAGTCGCTCACTGGAGATAGGTACGCGTTGGCGGGTAGCATGAACATCACCTACAAAGGTATCCACCTGCGCGAGGAGCAGGTCGAACTGAACACGGACCCAGCTTACGTGGCCCAGGCTCGTATGGACGCCCGCGATCGGTTCGGGGATGACTTGTGAGTACTTTCCAAGCGTTGCGCCGGGTTCTCGGTGACACGGCGCGGTTTAATTCGCTGCGAGATCGAATAGAGACTTTTTTCGAAGGGCAAGTGCGCACTTGGTCCAGGGGGACGAGTAGTTGGCTGGTGATGCCAGTGGAGCGCGAACCCGCCGGTTTCTACTTGATATCCGAAGACCGTGAAGGACAGCGGCGCGGACAGGAGGTGCTCACTGCCTTCCTCGGCCCAGCGGTCGCTACTATCGAACCAGCACCGATGTCTCCAGGAAACGAAGCCGCCGACGGGATACTGAGGGCTATTGGGATCAACCATCTGTCCCATTTGCAACGTACGGACGCGTCGGCGCTGGCCATGCTTGAGCGGTTGGAGGATGCGGTCGCGACCGTGACTGGGACAGACGTACGGCGGCGCTCTGTACGGCCATCGCACGTGGACCTGCTCCGTGACTTCCGGCTGGCGCTGTTGCGGGGGAACGGCCGCGTCGCCGAGCACGCCCTGGACGAACTGCGCCTTACCGGGCGGCTGAGCGCCGAGAACCTCAGGTTCCTGAAGGTGGAGTTGCTCGGTCGTCTCGAGCGCTGGAGCGAACTGCAAGATCTTCCCTACCTTCAGGAGATGCTCCGCGCCCGGCGGCCTCGTGCGGTAAACGAGATCCTGCTGGAGATGCTGTGGTGGAAGGAGGTAGCGCCTCTTTACACCTCGGAATTGTCCGCTGAGGACGTCTACATACGCGCGGACCTCGGCTCTCGTTACGGAGTGATCCTCAACGCCGTTGATGTACCGATCACGGAGAACGGCCGGAAGGTTACGGCCGTAGCCGCTCTGGTACAAGGGGACCGAGGCCGACTGGAGAGGCTACTGCGCGCCGCCGCCACCGATGCTGAACGTGGGTGGTTGCGGTCCATGGTCACGCATGGTGATGCTGCTGCCCGCCCACGACCAGTCATCGCCCCGACCATTCGGGAACTGTTTCAACAGGCACAGTACGGTGCAGTAATCCGTTCCTTCCTCGAATCACCTGAGCCGCCCGAAGCCGATATGGCAGTGCAGGCCGTCCTGGAAGGCGAAGAGACCAACCAAGCACCCGCCGTTCGCTCACTGGTGTCTGAGTTTGTCGAAGAGGGACGGCTGCGTCCGGACCGCCGGTTGCTAAGAGACCTGGAGGAGTTGGACCGGCTGGTCGGGGCGTCGTGTCACAGTTGGACGGAGTGGTGTGCCCGTCTGGGACGAAACGAGCGCTGGCTTGAGGCAGCCCAGGTCCTGCGGTCGCAGCACCATCAGTGGGCGGGGCTGGAGTCGCTGTCGTCCGCAGAGGCCCGTGCGGCGGCCGAGAATGTTCTCAGCGCTTGGGCAGGCGCTAACCAAGAACAGGTTGTGGCTGCGCTGGACCTGCTATGCAGCGCAGCGGCCAAAGCGGCGGCGACGATGCAAGCGGGAGAGTTCTTCGACGTCGTCCTGATGCTGCTGGTGGATCAGCCAAGTCTGAGCGCTCCAGTACGTGACGCCTACTTGCTCCTCATCGTAAGGCTTCTGGAAGGCGGACCGGCCGAGTCCCGTTACCAAGAGACCCTGAACCACGCGCTGCTCCTGTGGAGACGGATCTCCTCGCCTGCTGCGGTTGACTGGGGGCTCAGCCTAGTAGACGTCCTGCTCTATGCTCCCTCACCTGTGCCGGAGGCGAGACTGGCCACCGTCTCCGAGGTGATCAACAAGATCCGGAGCTTCCAGCAAAGACTCAGCTCGCGGCAGGACTCGGAGCTGGAGACCCTGGCAGGCGAGGTCGGCCTCCCGGTCCGGCAGCCGCACGAGCAGACATCCGACGCAGACACCGTCTGGAAGCGGCTTGACGGTTCGGTAGTCGGTGTCTACTCGCTTCTGCCTCGAGCGGCCGCGTCACTTGAAAAGCGCCTGTCCGGACTCTGCTCTCCCAGGACAGTCGAGGGCAACACCGACAAGGTGGCAACAGCAGCTTTGCGCTCGCTCGCCGCCCGCGCCGACTACTTGATCGTCGACACATGGCACGCTACCCATTCCGCGACATCCGCGATCGATCAAGCGAGGGATAGAGACAAACAAATCATGCCGCAGGGCCAAGGAGTCACGGGCTTTATGCAGGCCCTTGAACAGCACCTTTCGTCCGCATAATGGCTGGTCAATTATGGACGGCCACTGGATTGCGCGCTTCGCCAGTTATGACTGTCCACAGCGCAACACGCACCTGCAAGGACCCGGGCTCAGGCTCAGTGAAGGCTCAGTGAAGGGTCAGAACAGCGGGTCCTGGTCGACCATGACGAGGAGGCCCTTGGTCAGCCACTTCACGTCGTTGGGAGTGTTCTGTAGGCCGTTCCACTTGCGTTCATCGTCCCTGCCGAAGTGCCAGCTTCCCTCGGTCCAGGCCGCTACGACCTTGATGTTCTTCAGCTTCTCGAGGATGTGTTGGCGGTCGAGTTCCTCGGCCGGCTCGTCCTCGGTGAGCTTATCCATCACGTAACCCATGGCCTGGATGCCGACGCCGTGAGTTAGCCGCGACGTGCGAGGCGGCTTGCTCCAAGCGTCCGGGAACACCTCTTTGACCAGACCCCAGAACGTGTTGAGGTGGAGCAGCATACGTTCGACGTCTCCGTCGCCGTGCTCATCGCGGTACTGGTAGAGCGCCCCCTCGTACAGGCTGTTCTCGATCATCTTCAGGACGCTGTTGTCCTTGATGTAGCCGTCCGGCGAGGTAGGGGTCGCGATCGCCTTGTAGAACGGACCGGCGGCGATTCCGTTGAGCCGTGTCATGAGCACCGCCGGCAACTGGCGGCGGGCGTATGCCGGCGGCAGGTGGCCTCTGGTGTTGGGGAGCAGTTCGTGGATCAGGCCCTTGGGAAGCGGCTTGGTGTTGTTGACAAGGATGAACTGGGCTCGTTGCTCCGCCTCGTTATCGGCGATGAAGCCTACGGCCGCAACCGGAAACGTGTCGATCTCTGCTTCCCTAATGGCGGCGCTGCGCTGCTGACCGTCCACCAGCCAGGCGGGTTTCTGGTCCTCGGGAAGTTCCTCGTCAACGGGAATGACGAGCTCTCCGGGCAGGGAGTAACCTTCCCCTGCATCAGGGGTTGTCCCGGCCTCGAACTTCACTCTGTTGTCGAACGCCAGCACGATCGCGTTCGGCAGCATCGCCGAGGGCGACTCCAGATAGCGTTTGATCGCCTTGATGTGGTTCGCTACCTCCGGGCGCTGGTAGCCGTGCAACTCCTCTTGGTCATCCCGCCTGATTCGGGACACAGCCGCGAACTCGTGTAGGCGCTTGCCGTCAACCGCGAAGCAGTAGATGCGGCGATCACCTTGCCTGACCTCCAGCGCCGGAAGGCGAAGTGTGTGCTGGTCGGTCATTGGTTCTCCTGACTAGGCGCACGGCCGATGTGTTGGATCTTGGCGGCGAAGACCGCAAGGTTGTGGAAGCCGCGGCTCTTGTTCCGCTCTGTGCCTCGGAAGACGGCTATCTCAATACCAAGCTTGCCACACAGTCCACAGTTGCATGTCTTCCATGGCTTATCTTGGAGGAGGACTTCATACTGGGAGACGCGAGACTTCTTGGCGCCCTTCTTTTTAGGGTTCAACTTGTCGCCCTCAACCAGTTGCTCATAGTCGCGGAGGACGTTCAAGACTTTTTGTAGCGAAGCTTCGGAGTCACTTTCGTCGTAGGCGCGGAGCAGGCGAAGCGTCTCGCGTTCGAGGCGCTTTGCTTCGGCTTGTGACACTTCGCCAGCCAGCACCTTTCGCTTCAGAGCAGGATTGCCGTCCACCTGGGGCACCCGGATCGCCATGTAAGCGCCATCGGCAGTGTGGTAGTTGTTCTTGTCGTCCATGAACGACTGCCGAAACGGTGATGTGCTGTCAAAGCTGGTGACCCCGAGAGTGGCGAACTCTTCTATGGCGCCGACTCGAGTGATTCCCAACAGATGCAGTTCTGCGTCCTGCCGCACCTTGTCTATCTCGTAGAGACAATCCAAGATCTCGTCTGTCCGCAAAGGCACCATTCCTCCGAGCGCGATGCGCCGGTAACCCATCTCCTCGAGTTGGTGGACGCTGTCAGCGTAACTGGCAGGACTCCACCCCTGGGCAGCACCTACGGGGACTATGGGACGCTTCCGCTTCTCCACCTCATCGAGAAAATCACGTGCGTACTTAAGTGTGATCCTGCGCCGTTCGGCCCACTTTGGTGCGACGGTAGCCTCCGTCGCCTTCGGGTCGTAGTGAAAGATCACATGGTCAACGCTAACGCCTTCATCAAATCCACAGCGTTCATAGAAATCGACGACATCGGGAACGCTGTACGGTGGCTCGATTTCGTCAATATAGTTGAAGGCGCCACAATCGCCCAGCGTGGTGACACCATCTGGCAGTCTGAAGTACTTCTGCACGCCCAGCCTGTGGAGCCGTTCTCGCTGCGGCATCGTGTACTTCCCGGACCCGCGTACCGAGCCGTCCACAATAGCCTTGCTGACCAGGATCCCGTGGTAAGGCCGCTTCGCTAGAACCTCATGCGCGTACTTGTCATCGCGCTGCCGTACACGGTGCGGAGAGTATTCCTCGTGGTAAAAATCAAACGTCGGACTGATCTGGTCCTGGCTATCCGGGAAGAAAAACTTCAAAGGAGTTCCCTGCGTGCACTCTGGTACAGACGGATCAGATAGTTGGAAAGTTCTTGGACATGCTTACCCACATTCTCGATCTCATTCCAGCGATGTCCAAGGCCCTCCCAGGTGCCAGTGGTCCAATGACAGTGCGGAGCGATGAGTTCAAGGTGTTGACGAATTTGCTCATATGCATCATCGCGCTGAGGGTCAATAGTACCGAGGATGCGATCCATGAGGCGACCCATTGCCTTGATTCCGGCACCGTGCATCAACCGGCTTTTCTCCGGTAGTTTGCCCCATGCTTCGGGAAAAGTGTCTCGGACCGCCGTCCAGTAGATGATCAAAGCTTGGATGATCCCGTCGTAATCCGTCTCGCCGCGGCCGATGTCGCGATATGGAAACAGGCAGCCTGAAGGGGAGGTCAAACTTTCTTGGATCATGTCGACGACGCCGGTGTCAGTGACTACCGCGCCGGGTTGGCGGCTTCCGGCGCTTGAGGCTCGCCTGATCATTCCGTGAAAGGGCGATTTTCTGTCGGTGTTCAGCACATCGCACAAACTCGACGGAGCCTTACGTACCGCGAGGCGGGCCGGTAGAGGGCTGTCCACTTCGGGCAGCAGTTCGGTGACCAGACCACGAGGGAGTGGACGCGTATTGTTGATGCGTACAAACTGATCGCGCTGCAGACTCACTGTGTCGGCGACGAACGCCGTGACCGGGACTGGCAAGTCCCTGCGTTTAGCGCGAGCCAAGGCCAACGCGCGTTGCTGTCCATCGACGATCCAGGCCGGCTTCGGCTTGTCCTCTCGCGGCAAAGGAAGGGACAGCCGGCCGGTGTCGGACGCACCGTCATCTGGGAGCCGGTTGCCGCCGCGGGTCGCTTTGAAACGAACATCAGGCGAGAGCGCCATGATGATCGGGTTAGGGAAGATCGGCAGTGGGCTGTCCAGATACTCGACGATCTCCTGGATGTGCTTGCGCACCTCGGGGCGCTGATAGCCGATCAGCTTGCCTGCCTCATCCCGACTCACGCGGGAGATGTCGGCGAACTCTAGGACCTGCTCGGCCTTCAACATGAAGATGTAGAGTGGATAGTCCTTGACCTGGACGATCCGAAGGGCTCGCACCTCGATGGAAGGTTCGCTTCTAGGCATGGACATCAGGACCAGTCCTTGAGCGCGTCTTCCTGCATGATCTTCTGGAACAGTCCCTTGAAACGGGCCTGCTCGCACGACTGCCCAGAGTTGCGTAGGCGGCGCAGGAGTCTGGTCGCAGAGACGGGCGCCGCTTCCTCCGCCATGGCTGCGCGAATGAAGGCGAACACCTCGGCGTCACTAAGCCTGACACCTGGCGTCCGGGAGACCACTGGGGGAGCCGACTCCCTCAGTTCGCTCATGAGGGCAGAGATGGTCGACCGCGTCAAAGCCTTTTGCTGGTGCCTGGCCATCTCCAAGACGCGGCGGGTGGCCCGTGCATGCAAGGAGAGCAAGCTCCCGCCTACTGCGGGCTGGACCTCCGCAGAGACAGGGACGATGAAGTTCTCCAGCCCCGGGTACCGGCGGCCCGGTCCAATGATGACGAAGTTGTTCGGATCAGCGAGTTTCTCGGCCGCTCGCTGAAGATCATGGGCACAGGGTCTCAGGTAGGCGTCTGACATGACGGCAATGACGACAGCGTCCGGGTTGCTGGCGGCGAGGTCGGTGAAACTCCGAGGAGTACCGGGAGCAGGGCCGGTCCACTCGGCCAAGGCTCGCCACCACCTGCGGGCATCGTCGGTCGTGGAGGCGACAGAGTCCTCCTGGCCGAAGGCGAAGGTGGCCGCATAGGCAGCGATGCGCGCGTCCTCCGGCACCAGCCCGTAGCCAGCGGAGCAGACCCACATCGAAGCAGAGGGGCCAACCACTTCTCCAAGTTGCTTCGCTACCTGCCAATACTCGCCGGCGTACAGGTCAGCGGCGCGAGTGGTCGCTGCTCCGGCGGCGAGGCGACGGATCCAGTCGCGGCAACGCGCTTGTGTGTCCTGCTCTTGGATGAGCTCGCGTGCCCGGAGAGTGGAGGAAAGCGAGCCTCGCTTGCGATTAGCACAGGTGACGACCAGGTGGACGGAACGTTCGCCTGTAGTGCTGGTGTCGTCGCACATGGCCTACGCGTCGCCGGCTCGGCGGGTCCAGGACACCGCTGCGTAGGCGGCATGGTTGTGGATGCTCTCGTCGTTGAGTGCTCTGATCCGGTAGGCAGCGACACTCTCCAGCATCTTCACGGCCTGGGCAACGTTGCGGACCATGTCCTCAACGAAGACAGGATTGTCGTAGGCCGCCATGGTCACGTGGCGCTCATCCGGCCGCTTGAGGACGGCGTAGACGGGCGAAGACGCTGCCTTCTCCGCGATGTCGATCAGTTCGTCAAACCAGAGACCCCCTTGTGGATCGACCGGCTCAACCATGATTGTGATGTGACCACGCTGGTTGTGGGCGCCCCGATCACTGATGGCCTTGCTGCATGGGCAGACACTGGTCACCGGTACCGTGACGGCCATCGTGACCCGGCTTTCCTCGGATGCGCTGACGGCGCCCAGCGAGCACGCATAGTCGACGAAGCCACGCGCTCCGGTCACCGGAGCAGGCCGCTCAAGGAAGTAGGGGAAGTCGAGGCTGACACGCGCTGTGGGACTGGACATACGTTGCCGCAGGTCCTCAGCCAGGGTGGCGATACTGCTGAGGCTGAGTTGCTCACGAGCCTCGTGCAGCACCTCAATGAAGCGGCTAAGGTGCGCTCCTTTGACCTCTGGGCCGAGACTGACCGACATGGCGGCGGTCCCGACGGTCTCCCGCTTGGCCCCCTGACCGTCGGCGACCAGCACGGGATAGCGAAGCCCTTCCACGCCGACCTCGTCGAGTGGGACACCACGCGAGTCCGGCGTGGCCTGAACGTCCTGCAGAATCACTCTTCCCCCCGGTAGACGCAGCCGGAAGTGCAGGTTTCACGCACTGTGACGGCCGAGAGCGGCAACTGGTCGACCAGCCTGTCCCAAATCCACTTGGCAAGCACCTCGCTGGTCGGGTTCTCCAGCCCTGGCACATCGTTAAGGTAGTAGTGGTCCAGCTGTGCGACCAGTGGCTTGACGGCGGCCTTGAGTTCCGCGAAGTCCATCAGCCAACCCATGGCCGGGTCGACATCGCCGCTTACATGCACCTCGAAGCGGTAACTGTGGCCATGCAGTCGAGCGCACTTGTGGCCGGTCGGCACGTTCGGTAGCCGGTGGGCGGCCTCGAACGTGAACTCGCGGAAGATCTCCATCAACGGATTCCCAGGGTCTTGTGGGTCTGGACGCTCAACTGCCACTGCGGGTTCTCAAGGCAGTAGTCGATCGCCGCCTGTGTGTTGGCGACGAGATCAGGACCGTCCATCGGCTGCAGGAGCAGCCGGTCGAAGGCGAGGTGTTCAAAGAGTTCGGGCTCGGCTCCGGCCTGGGGATAGACGAGCTTCAGATCATTTCCCGAGGTCAGCACGATCTCGGTGCCGGCTTTGGGGCTGACGCAGATCCAGTCGAGCCCCTCGGGTGCGGGCCGTGTCCCATTGGTCTCGATCGCGACCTCGAACCCTTCGGCGTGGAGGGCGTCCACAGCTTCGCGGTCCAGTTGTAGGAGCGGTTCGCCACCTGTGCAAACGACGTAAGGGCGACTGCGCGGGTGCGCGCGTCCCTGCCAGGTCTTGGCGACGGCCGCTGCGAGATCGGCGGCTGTCTGGAACCGGCCGCCGCCCGGGCCGTCGGTTCCGACGAAGTCAGTGTCGCAGAACTGGCATATCGCCCGATGGCGGTCCTTCTCGCGCCCGGTCCACAGATTGCAGCTGGTGAATCGACAGAACACCGAGGGACGTCCGGCGTGACTCCCTTCGCCCTGAAGCGTGTAGAAGATCTCTTTGATCCGGTACATAGGGCCGTCAAGCCTTCGCTGACGTGAAGGAGGGATCGACAAGGCCGAGCTCGGCGAAGCCCCGGCTGCGAAGAAGGCACGAGTCGCACGTCTCGCACGCGCGGCCGTCGATGGGGTCGTAGCAGCTGTGCGTCCAGCCATAGTCCACGCCGAGGGACAGGCCTCGCTCGATGGTCTGAGCTTTGGTCAGATCGATCAGCGGGGTGTGGATCTTGAGCTTCTGGGTGCCTTCGACGCCGGCCTTGGTAGCGAGGTTCGCCATGCGCTCATACGCCTCGATGTACTCCGGCCGGCAGTCGGGGTAGCCGCTGTAGTCCATGGCGTTGACACCGATAAACACATCCGACGAGCCCAGGGTCTCGGCCCAGGCGAGCGCGAACGATAGGAAGACGGTGTTACGCGCAGGCACGTACGTGATCGGGATCTCCTCGCCCAGTTCGTCCGCATTGGCGTGGTGGGGGACGTCGAGAGAGTCGTCAGTCAGCGCCGAGCCACCGAAGACGGCAAGGTTGATGTCGGCGATCACGTGCTCGGTAGCCCCCAGTTCGCGAGCCACCTTCTTAGCCGCGTCGAGCTCCTCGGTGTGCCGCTGTCCATACCGGAAGCTGAGGGCGTATGTCTCGTATCCCTCATCCTGGGCGATCGCCAGCACGGTGGTCGAATCGAGGCCACCACTCAGTAGGACCACTGCCCTGCGCTTGTCCGTGCTCACCTGTCGCTCCCCCATCCTGCGCACTGCGCGGAAACTGCAGCCTCATACGTAAGCGTCCGAGTGTAGTTTCGCGCGGGGGACGTCCGCAATTCGCCATGCGCTCGAAGTCTCATCGGTCTTCTGCGAGAAGCATGCGACTGACCATCGTCGGAGTGCTGGGACTCAGCGATCCGTCCACTTCGATGAAACTGCATCGACTGCTGTGGCTGTGCTGCGGACACTTAGTCGCGCCGGCCTGAGCGCGCTTGGGCTGCAGTTGAGCGGCGATCGGCATCACAGGCTGGTGGAGCCGGGTTGCTGTGAGGACCCTCGGCAGGCTGGACCCGACTGCAACCTCGCGTGCAGGAGCCTCCCGAGCAACTCCCGAGTCCACCCGAGTCACCCCTGGGCCAGGTGACGCGGAACTGGCTCGGTGGATGCCGACGATGGCCGGGTGAGTTGCGAATCTGAACCTGCGGTGACTGGAGGCGGTCCGCTCAGTGCTGGTCTGGGGCGGACGGTGTTCGGGGGTGACGGTTGGGTTCGCGGACCGATGGCGGACAAAAGATCTTGAGGCCGGTCTCCTTGGTGGAGAACCGGCCTCTGATCTGGCGTTATCTGTCGGGGTGGCGGGATTTGAACCCACGACCTCTTCGTCCCGAACGAAGCGCGCTGCCAAGCTGCGCTACACCCCGGTGGTGGCTGCCCGGGAGTCGTACGTGCTCCCGGCGCCTAGACCACTTTAGCGGATGTTCGGGAGTGCTGCGTCCCTGATTTTCGGGCTGTGAAGCCGGTCACGGCGCCGGAGGGGGTGAGGGTGATGTCGGTCAGGCCGGCGGCGGTGAGCCAGGCGCGGAGATCGGCGGTGGTGCCGGAGGGGCCGAAGAGGCCGAAGCGGCGCATGAGGGCGAAGAGGGCGTCGTGGCGGGGGGAGGTGCCGCGGACGAGGGTGGTGCCTCGGAGGGCGCCGCCCGGGCGGAGGACGCGGGCCAGTTCGGAGACGGCCTTCGCGGGGTCGGGGAGGCAGTGGAGGCCTTGTAGGTGAGGCAGGTGGCGAAGGTGGCCGACGGGAAGGGGAGGTTCGTTATGTCCGCTTGGACGAGGGTTCGGGCGCCTCGGCGGCGGGCTCGGTGGAGCATGGCCGGGGAGAGGTCGGCGGAGACGTGGTGGGCGCTCAAAGGCGCCAGGCCGCCGCCGCAGGGGATGTCGAGGGTGGGGCCCTCGGGGCGGATCGCGAGGCTGCGCCATAGGTGGGTTATGTCATAGCCCCACAGGGCGCGGGCGGCCAGGCGGGAGACGGTGGGGTTGTGGACGCCCGCGTCGTAGAGGGCGGCCTGGAGGCGGGAGGTCCGCCAGTTCACCGGGGGACGAGGGTGAGGAGGGACGCCTCCGGGGGGCAGCAGAAGCGCATGGGGGCCTTCGGGGACGTGCCGAGGCCGGCGGAGACGTGCAGCCAGGAGCCGCGGTGCCGGTGCAGGCCCTTGACGCGGGGCCGGTCGATGCCGCAGTTGGTGGCGAGGGCGCCGTAGAACGGGACGCAGACCTGGCCGCCGTGGGTGTGGCCGGCGAGGAGGAGGTCGTAGCCGTCGGCGGCGAACCGGTCGAGGTTGCGGGGCTCGGGCGAGTGCATGACGCCGAGGTGGACGTCCGCCTGCGGGTCGACGGGGCCGGCGACCTTGTCGTAGCGGTCGCGGTTGATGTGGGAGTCGTCGATCCCGCCGAACTCGACGTCGAGCTCGCCGACCTTGAGGCGCCCGATGCGGTTGTTCAGGTCGAGCCATCCGGCGGCCTGCAGGGACGAGCCGAGCTCGCGGTAGGGCAGGTCGGGTTCGCGGCGGTGCCGCTTGTAGTCGGACTTGCTGGTGCGCCAGATGTAGCGCAGGGGGTTCTTGAAGATCGGGGAGTACAGGTCGTTGGACCCGTAGACGAAGACGCCGGGACGGTCCAGGAGGGGGCCGAGGGCGTCCAGGAAGGGGCCGATCGCGTCCCGGTGCGAGAGGGTGTCGCCGGTGTTGACGACGAGGTCGGGCTCCAGGGCGTCCAGGGAGCGCACCCAGTGGATGAGGCGGGAGCGTCCGGGCGTGAGGTGCGCGTCGGAGATGTGCAGGATCTTGACCGAGGGACGGCCGGGCGGCAGCACCGGCACGTCGAACCGGCGGAGCCGGAACCAGTTCCGCTCGATCACCGAGGCGTACCCGAAGGTAGCGGCGCCCGCGCCCAGGAGGCCGAGGGACGCGGCGTAGATCTTTCGCACGGTTCTCCCTTCTCTGGTTCCCATGGTTCCAGAGATGGGCACCTCGCGGTAATCCTGATGAGGCGGCCGGGTTCGTGCGGGCATGATGTGACCATGAGTGCCCTGAAGGAGAAGCTCGAGACCGACCTGTCGGCGGCGATGAAGGCGCGCGACGACGTCCGCACGCGGACGCTGCGGATGGCGCTGACGGCCGTGAAGAACGAGGAGGTCGCCGGCAAGCGGTCGCGCGAGCTGTCCGACGACGACGTGGTGAAGGTGCTGACCCGGGAGGCGAAGAAGCGCCGGGAGGCCGCGACGGCGTTCGGGGACGCGGGCCGCGCCGAGCAGGCGCAGGCGGAGCGGGACGAGGGCGCGGTGCTGGAGGAGTACCTGCCCGCGCAGCTGTCCGACGAGGAGCTGACCGCGCTGGTCGCGGACGCCATCGCCGAGTCGGGCGCGGCGGGGCCGCGGGCGATGGGGCAGGTCATGAAGGTCGTGAACCCGAAGGTCGCGGGGCGCGCCGAGGGCGGGCGGGTCGCCGCGGAGGTCAAGCGGCAGCTCGCGCAGTGAGCGAAGGGCCCGGCGGTCGCCGGGCCCTTCTCATGTCCGGCGGTCGCCGGGTCGCGTGTCGTCAGTTGCCGGGCGGCGGCCAGCCGGGGTAGCCCTGGCCGTTGCCGCCGTCCCCGTTGTTGCCGTGCCCGTTCCCGCCCGCGTCGCCGGGCTTCTTCTTGCCGCTGCTGATGTAGAGGATGACGGTGGTGCCGGGCGGGACCTCGGTGCCCGCGTCCGGCGAGGTGGACACGACCGTGCCCTTCGGCTGGTCGGAGTCGACGGACCCGGACGCGACCTGCACCTTGAGGTCGGCGCCCAGGAGCTTGGCCCTGGCCGCGGCGACCTTCATGCCCTTCACCTTCGGGACGCTGGTGGTGTCGCCGAAGTCGCGGGACGGGGTGTTGAAGTCGGGGGCGGGCTTGCCGGCCAGCGCGGACTGCATGCTCTGCTGCCACATGGCGCCGGGGGTGTCCGCGCCGTACACGCCGTACACCTTGTACTGCCAGGGGCCGCGGTAGTCCCAGTAGGCGGTGGCGGCGGCCAGGTTCGGGGTGAAGCCGGCGAACACCGCGCAGGTGAACTCCTCGCAGGTGCCGGTCTTGCCGGCGGCGGGGCGGCCGATGCCGCGCCCGGCGGCGGTGCCCTTGGTGAGGACGCCCTTGAGGATCGAGTCGACCTTGTCGGCGACGGCCTGGTCGACGGCCTGGTGGCAGTCCTGCTTGGGCAGCTTCAGCTGCTTGCCGTCGGAGTCGATGACCTGCGTGACGGACAGGGGCGAGCAGTACTTGCCGCGGGCGGCGAAGCCGGCGTAGGCGGCGGCGAGGTGGACCATGTCGACGTCGTTGGTGCCGAGGACCTGGGACGGGACGGGCGCGAGCTCCTGGCCGTTGGCCTGCTTCATGCCGAACGCCTTCGCCATGGCGACGGCGTCGCAGACGCCGACGCGCTTCTCCAGCTGGGCGTAGAACGTGTTGACCGAGTGCCAGGTCGCGGTCTTGAGGTCGAAGTTGCCCGCCTCGCTGTCACCGGCGTTGTGGAGCGTCCAGGTGCCGCCGCCCGCCATCTGGTTCTTGTACTTCACCCCGTTGATGGTCCCGGTGTACTTGCAGGGCTGGAAGCCGCTGACGGTCGTCGTCTGCGGCGAGTTGATGGAGGTGCTGACCGGGATGCCCTCGTCCAGCGCCGCGGCGAGCGTGAAGGTCTTGAACGTCGACCCGGCGGACACGCCGGTGCCGCCGCCGTGGTGGACGTCGGCGGGCAGGTTGATGGTGGTGCGGCCCTTGCCGGCGCCGAACCGCTTGCTCAGCCCGATCGCCTTGATCCGGCCGGTGCCGGGCTCGACCATCGCCTCGGCGCCGACGCGGTTGCCGGCCGGCGCGACGTTGCTGCGCAGCGCCCGGTCGACGGCGTTCTGCGCCTTCATGTCGAGCGTGGTGCGGATGGTGTAGCCGCCGCGGTTCAGCTTGTTGACGACGCTCTCCTGCTCCTTCGGTGTCATCGACCAGTACTTGCCGTTGGAGAGGATGTCGAGCATGTCGTACTTGACGTACTCGCAGAAGTACGGCGCCTTGCTGGACTCGCAGCCGCCGACCGGGTCGGTGCGGTTCAGCAGGATCGGCTTGGCGGCCTCGGCGTCCGCCTGCGCCTTGGAGATGTGCCCGAGCTGCGCCATCCGGTAGAGGACGATGTCGCGCCGCTTGCGGGCCTCCTTCGGGTTGCGGATCGGGTCGTACAGGGTGGGGTTCTGCGTGATGCCGGCCAGCAGGGCGGCCTGCCCGAGGTTCAGCTTGTTCGCGGGGACGCTGAAGTACCGCTTGGCGGCGGCCTGGATGCCGTAGGCGCCGGCGCTGAAGTACGCGACGTTCAGGTAGCCCTCGAGGATCTGGTCCTTGGTCATGCGCTGCTCGATGTCGAGCGCGTAGCGTAGCTCGCGGAGCTTGCGGCCGACGGTCGGGGCCGTGACCTCCTGGTACTCCTTCTCGGTCGTCGCCTGGTCGACGAGCAGGTTCTTCACGTACTGCTGGGTGAGGGTGGACCCGCCCTGCGTCTGCTCGGACTCGACGTTGGACGCCAGCGCGCGGATCGTGCCCTTGAGGTCGAGGGCGCCGTGCTTGTAGAAGCGCGAGTCCTCGATGTCGACCATCGCCTGCCGCATGATGGGCGCGACCTGGTCGAGCCGGACGGACTCGCGGTACTTGTCGAAGAACGTGGCCACTTGCTTGCCGTTCGCGTCGTACATCACCGTCTTCTCCGACGGTGGTGTCGTCTTGAGGGCGCTGTCCATGTTCTCGAAGTTGTTCGCGGCGTCGCGCGCGGTCAGTCCCGCACTGCCGACGCCGGGAAGCGCGATGAACGCGACCAGAACGCCCGCGACGACACCTGCCCCCAGCAGCCTGAACAGCGTGGAGAAGGCCTTACCCCGATCTAGCTTCGCATCGCGCACGGGGTCTAGGGTACGCGGGACGACCAGTGCATACGGGACAGGTCCCCCGGGCCTGGGCGCAGCGGGCCGCCGGCGCAACACGTTCGTCCGGTATGTGCCCCTCGTGACAACCTGCGCCATGTCTGGCGCGTCAACTACAGGTAACTAGTCCGTTCCGGCGGTATGGCCCCGGTGGGCTATATCGAGAATGGGCCCATCGGGGTCTGTTGAATCGTCCCTCGCTTCCGTAAGTTCTTCCCCACGGCTTTCGTTTGGCGGCCTGACGTCCGCGCCCGTCCGGCCAAGGAGCGCAAATCGACACAGACCCTAGGGGAGTGGGGCCAAGATGTGGATCACGGATTGGACCGCCCGCGCCGCCTGCCGTAACGCGGATCCGGACGCCCTGTTCGTTCAGGGAGCGGCGCAGAACCGGGCCAAGCTCATCTGCCGCGGCTGCCCGGTGCGCACGGAGTGCCTCGCCGACGCCCTCGACAACAGGATCGAGTTCGGCGTCTGGGGCGGCATGACCGAGCGGGAGCGCCGCGCGCTCCTCCGCCGGCGGCCGGACGTGCGTTCGTGGCGCGACCTGCTGGAGACCGCCAAGGAGGAGTACGAGCGGTCGGTCGAGGCCGACGAGGAAGAGCTCGTCGCGAGCTGAGCGGGACTCGGCGCCGGTTGGGATGACGCCCACGGCCGTCCGGTGGACGGGCGAGGGCACGGACGGTTCGCGAGGTCCGTCCGGCGACGGCAGGTGACCGGAAGGTCCACCTGAGTGCGGCTGCGGGCCCGTACCGATGCGGTACGGGCCTGCCGCCGCGCCTGCCCATGCTCACACCGCGCAGCGGCGTGTGTGCGCTGGGCTCGCAGGTCATGCCTTCAGGGGCTGCACGGTGAACTGGTAGTCGTAGCGGATGAGGTCGTCCTCGCCGAGGACGAGGAACACCCGCGCGGCCCACGCGACGTCGCCGTCCTCCGTCACGAGCCGGACGGTGAACGTGACGGCGTCGTGGTGGGCGAACACGTCGCCCGCCGACACCACGGCGTACCGGCGGCCGACCACGAACTCGTCGTACGCCTCGGTGATCCTGTCCGCCAGTTCGGCGTGGCCGCTGAACCGCGCGGACTCGACGAGTTCCACACCGTCCTCCGCCCACAGCGCGGCGATGGCGGCGCGGCGCTTGGCGGCGTCAGGTTCGCTCCACACCGCGACGTAGCGGCGGGCGATGTCCTCGATCGTGGCGGGCCGCGGCTCGTAGTCGGTCGCCTGCGTCATCGTCGGTCTCCTTCCGTCGGCCCGGCGGGCCGTCGCGACCGACGTTTCCGGCTGCCGCACGGGCAGGGTCAAGGCGGGCGGGCGGTGAGGACTCTCCCCCGAGGGGAGACCGCACAATGGCGGCATGACGTACCTGTCCATCGGGGACTTCGCGCGCGCCACCCACATGAGCGTGAAGACGCTGCGGCACTACCACCGGGTCGGGCTGCTCGAACCTGCCCACGTGGACCCGGCCACCGGCTACCGCCGCTACACCGCCGAGCAGATCCCGACCGCGCAGGTCATCCGCCGTTTCCGCGACCTCGGCATGCCGCTGGACGACATCGACGCGGTGCTCGCGGCACCGGACGTGCACGCCCGCAACGAGCGGATCGTCGCGCACCTGCACCGGCTGGAGGACGACCTCGGCCGGACGCGGCGCGCCGTCGCCGCGCTGCGCGACCTCCTCGCGCCTCCCCCGGCGGACGCGTCCGCGAACGTCGAACTGCGCAGCGTGCCGGCGGTGCGCGCCGCGGCCGTCACCGGTGTCGTCGACGTCGCCGACATGGCCGCGTGGTTCGAGGGCGCGCTAGGTGAGCTGTACGGGACGCTCGCGGCACAGGACGTGCGGGAGACCGGCAATGCCGGCGGCGTCTTCGCGGACGAGGTGTACACGCGGCATCGCGGCGAGGCGACCATCTTCGTGCCGTGCGCGGGGACCGTCCGCCCGATGGGCCGCGTCGTCCCGCATGAGGTGCCTGCGGCGGAGCTGGCCGTCATCACGCACCACGGGCCGCCCGCCGAGGTGGACCGTTCCTATGGAACGCTCGCGGCGTACGTCTCGCGGCACGCGCTCGCGGTGGACGGTCCCATGCGCGAGTACTACCTCGTCGGCCGCCGCGACACCCCCGACCCGTCCCGCTGGCGCACCGAGATCGGCTGGCCCGTCTTCCAGACCGCCCCCGCCGGCACCACCACCCCGCCCCAGCCCGCGCGAACGGACTAGCCCGAACGCACCCGTGGCGAGACAACCTGGTGTCGCCCGGATGCCCTCTGACGCATGCCGTCCCGGCGCGCCGGACGTCCACTACGGGTGGCCTTGGCGTCTTCGGCCGCAGGCACCCCCGCGCACCCGGCGTCCTGCGCATTGTCGGGTGTCTTCGGAATGCGTGCGTTCCCGCGCACCGGATGACCTGCATATTTTCGGCTGTCTTCGGAGAACATGCGTTCCTGCGCACCGGACGGCCCGGATGCCGCCCGGGTGTCCCGGCATAGGCGCGCCAAGGCGTCGGATGTGTGCTCGGACCTCGGCTGAGGGCGGCGTTGGTCCGCGGCCTTAAGCGTCGCGCGAGCGCGTTATCTGACCGGCGGGGCGATGCCGGAGGCGAGCCCCGCCGGGAAGCTCGCGAAGCGAGTTCGCGCTCGCCCAAGCCCGGTCAGGGTGCGAGCCGCTAGGCGAGCGCCCTGGGCCGGGCTTGTGGAGACACAGCCGCTAGGCGAGCGCCCTGGGCCGGGCTTGTGGAGACACAGCCGCTAGGCGAGCGCCCTGGGCCGGGCTTGTGGAGACACAGCCGCTAGGCGAGCGCCCTGGGCCGGGCTTGCGGAGACA
>NZ_JABMCA010000010.1:82487-194227 GCF_014706005.1 Actinomadura sp. RB99
CAGCCGCTAGGCGAGCGCCCTGGGCCGGGCTTGTGGAGACACAGCCGCTAGGCGAGCGCCCTGGGCCGGGCTTGTGGAGACACAGCCGCTAGGCGAGCGCCCTGGGCCGGGCTTGCGGAGACACAGCCGCTAGGCGAGGCGCTTGGGCCGGTCTTGCGAAAATACCGAGAGGTCTTCGCCGACCTGGCGGAGGCCTTCGAGGTCGTGGACGTCCTCGGCCTGGGCGGGGACGGCGGTGACCGGGACGGTCGGGTGCGTCGAGGCGAAGTGGTCGCGGAGGCGTTCCTCGCGCGCGGCGAGCTGCATCCGGTCGGTGTGCAGGCGGAGCAGCGCGGCGGTCAGGGGGTGCTCGCCGCGTTCCTCCAGGGTCTCGGCGGCGGCCTGGCTGCGCGCGGCGGACAGCCCGTCGGCGGCGGACTCGTGGACGCGGTTGACGACGAGCCCGGCGAGCGGCATCCGCTCCTCGGCGAGCCGCTCGACGAAGTAGGACGCCTCGCGCAGCGCGTCCGGTTCGGGCGCGGCGACGACGAGGAACGCGGTGCCGGGGGTCTGGAGCAGCCGGAACGTCTTCTCGGCGCGCTCGCGGAACCCGCCGAACATGGTGTCGAACGCGGCGACGAACGTCTGCACGTCGCGGAGCAGCTGGACGCCGAGGACCTTGTTGATCGCGCCGGTGAACATGCCGAACCCGGCGCTGATCACCTTGACGCCGAACCGGCCGCCGGTCTTGGCGGGGGCGGCGAGGATCTTCATGAAGCGGCCGTCGAGGAAGCGGCCCATCCGCTCGGGGGCGTCCAGGAAGTCGAGGGCGTTGCGGGACGGCGGGGTGTCGACGATGATCAGGTCCCAGGCGCCGGAGCGGTGCAGCTGCCCGAGCTTCTCCATCGCCATGTACTCCTGCGTGCCGGACAGGGACGAGGAGAGCGACTGGTAGAAGGGGTTGGCGAGGATCTGCTTGGCCCGGTCGGGGTCGGCGTGCGCCTCGACGATCTCGTCGAAGGTCCGCTTCATGTCGAGCATCATGGCGTGCAGCTCGCCGTCGCCGTCGATCTCGATCCGGCGCGGGTTGTTGTCGAGCTCGGACAGCCCCATGGACTGGGCGAGGCGGCGCGCCGGGTCGACGGTGAGGACGACGACGTCGCGGCCGCGCTCGGCGGCCCGCACGCCGAGGGCCGCGGCGGTGGTGGTCTTGCCGACGCCGCCGGACCCGCAGCACACGATGATCTTGGTGCGCGGGTCGTCGAGCAGCGCGTCGACGTCCAGCGCGGGCGGGTTCTTGGCCGGGCTCATTCGATCTCCAGGATCACGCTGGTTTCCTGCGGAGGGCGGCCGCCCGGCGACGAGGGACGCGGGACCGCGGTCCGCCCGGTCATGCGGCGCCCTGGGCGCGGAGGGCGGCGGCCAGGTCGTACAGGCCGGCGAGGTCCATGCCGTCGGACAGCATCGGGAGCGTGTAGCGGGGCCGGTCGACGGACTCCAGCCGCTCCTTCTCGCGGCGCTGCAGCGCGGTGCGGCGGGCGTGCTCGCCGGCCTCGGCGGCCAGGACCGCGGCGATGGACTCGGCGTCGTGCTCCAGCCCGGCGGCCTTCACGCCGCGCAGGATCTCGTCGGTGTCGAGGGTGCCGGCGGCGGCCGCGGCGAGGTCGTCCTCGGACAGGACGGGCTGGTGCTCCATGTTGACGATGACGCCGCCGACGGGCAGCCCCACCTCGGTGAGCTCGCGGATGCCGTCCATCGTCTCCTGGACGGGCATCTCCTCCAGCAGGGTGACGAAGTGGACCGCGGTCTCGGGGCTGCGGACGACCTTCATCACGGTGTCGGCGTGGTTGCGGACCGGTCCGACCTTGGCGAGGCCGGAGACCTCGTCGTTGACGTTGAGGAACTTGGTGATCCGGCCGGTGGGCGGGGCGTCCATGACGACGGCGTCGTAGATGAAGGAGCCGTCCTTCTTCTTCCGCCGGACGGACTCGGAGGTCTTGCCGGTGAGGATCACGTCGCGCAGGCCGGGGGCGATGGTGGTGACGAAGTCGACGATGCCGAGCTTGGTCATCGCCTTCCCGGCGCGCTTGAGGTTGTAGAACATCTCGAGGTACTCGATGAGCGCCTCTTCGGTGTCGACGGCGAGCGCGTGGACGTCGCCGCCGCCGGGCGCGACCGCGACGCGGCGCTCCTCGTAGGGCAGCGGCGGGCAGTCGAAGAGCTGGGCGATGCCCTGGCGGCCCTCTACCTCGACGAGCAGGACCTTGCGGCCGCCGGAGGCCAGGGCCAGGGCGAGTGCGGCCGCGACGGTGGTCTTTCCCGTCCCGCCCTTGCCGGTGACGACGTGGAGGCGTACGCCGTCCCAGTCGGTGTCTCTCGCGCTCACCCGATCGACCATATCGTTCACTCGGCAAGGACTTTAGAGGGCGCCCTCCCCGATGCAAGTGATCCCTGACACGATGCCCTACGCGTCGGTAGATCGCTCGCCGGGGCCGTTGTGCCGGGCGTGCCCGCGAGGTTAGCTGGGAAACGTGAGGCCGGCCTTCGGGCCGGTACGTCCGCACCCCGACGGGTACGGACCGTCCACGAGCGAAAGGTGGCCCGTGATGGCAACGGTGGCCCTGATCATTGTGTTGATCGTCGTGGTGGGCGGTTTGATCACGCTCGCCTCGTCGCTGCGCGTCGTGCAGCAGTTCGAGCACGGCATCGTGTTCCGGTTCGGCCAGGTGCAGCGCGGAGGGCAGTTGCGGCCCGGTGCCGTCCGCCGCCCCGGCCTGACGGCGATCATCCCGTACGCCGAGCGGATGCAGAAGGTGAACCAGCAGACGGTCACGATGGGGGTGCCGGCGCAGGACGGCATCACCCAGGACAACGTGAGCGTGCGGGTCGACGCGGTCGTCTACTTCCGGGTGGTCGATCCGGTGAAGGCGATCGTGAACGTGCAGAACTACGGGTACGCGATCTCGCAGGTGGCGCAGACGTCGCTGCGGTCGGCGATCGGCCAGGCGGACATGCAGGAGCTGCTCGGCGAGCGCGAGAAGATCAACGTCCGGCTGCGCTCGATCATCGACGAGATCACCCAGGATCCGTGGGGGATCCTGATCGAGCGGGTGGAGATCAAGGACGTCTCGCTGCCGGAGGGCATGAAGCGGTCCATGGCGCGGCAGGCGGAGGCGGAGCGGGAGCGGCGCGCCCGCATCATCACGGCGGACGGCGAGTTCCAGGCGTCCAAGCGGCTGGCCGCGGCGGCGGAGATCATGTCGCAGGACCCGGCGGCGCTGCAGCTGCGGCTGCTGCAGACGGTCGTGGAGGTGTCGGCGGAGAAGAACAGCACGCTGGTGATGCCGCTGCCGGTGGAGATCCTGCGGTTCTTCGACAAGATGAGCGGCGGCGGGGACGGCGGGTCCCAGTCCGCGGCGAACCGGCTGGACCTGCGGGAGCGGCTCGCGAAGGCGGAGGAGGACCTGGCGAAGGCGGCGGAGCAGCCGTCGACGCTGGAGTCGGCGGAGGACGTCCCGCCGGTCATCGGGCTGGACGACCCGCGGCCGCACCACGGGGTGGCGCGGGGCGAGAAGTCCGACGAGGTGCGGGGGCCGAAGGAGGGCGAGCGGCGCGGCATCGAGGGCGGCGACCGCCCGGCCGGGGGCGGCGCCGCTGAGCAGGAGCCTCCCACCGACTTCTGACGCCAGCCGCCTCTCTCGTTCACGCGCGCGCCCGCTGCGGGCGCGCGCGTGACGTGTACGCCCGCTGCGGGCGGGGCTCAGGGCGCCGCGGGGACGGGCTCGGGCTCGGCGGCCTTCGGCATGGTCAGCGCCCGCACGCCGGGGACCGCGGCCGTCCCCAGGCAGGTCGCGCCGACCAGCACCGCGCTGATCATGAGGGGGACGGACGCGCCCCACGCGGACGCGGCCCACGGGGCGAGGGCGTAGCCGAGCGGCGCGGCGCCGAGGGAGAGCAGCCAGTCGTAGGAGGTGACCCGCGCCAGCGACCGCTGCGGGATGGTCAGCTGGACGACGGTCTCCCACGTGGGGTTGAGCACGCCGAGCCCGGTGAGCGCCAGCCCGTACGCCGCGATGACCAGCGGCGCGGGCGCGGCGGCCGCGAGCAGCGCGAGCGGCAGCGCGAACGCGGCGAGGCCGAGGTTGGCGACGAGCACCGGCCGGTGCGGCCGGACGCGGGCGGCCAGCAGCGCGCCCGCGACCAGCCCGACCGCGCCGACCTGCACGGTCGCGACCCAGGTGCCCTCGCCGCCGAGCCGGTCGACGGCGATGGCGGGGCCGAGGGTGAGCAGCACGGCGGACGCGCCGTTCCAGGCCGCGTGCGCGATCAGGCTCGTCCAGTACCAGTCGCGGGAGCGGACCTCGCCCCAGCCTTCGGCGAGGTCGCGGAGCAGGCGGCGGCCCGATCCGCCGTCCGCGCGGTCCGGGGCGGGGGCGCGGCGGACGCGGGCGAGGGCGAGCAGCGCGGCGCTGGCCGCGAACGAGGCGGAGTCGAGCAGGAACGTCCAGCCGGGCCCGGCGGTGAGGACGAGGGTGCCGGCGAGCGCGGGCCCGGCCAGGCGGGTGGCGCCGTTGGCGGTGCCGAGCAGGGCGTTGGCCTTCCGCAGCCCGCCGGCCTCGACCGTGCCGGTGATCATCGGGGAGATCGTCGGGGTCTGGAAGGCCGACGCGGCGCCGCCGACCGCCTGGGCGGCGGCGAGGTGCCAGAGCCGGGGGTGGCCGCCGAGCAGCTCGATCGCGGCGAAGAGCTGGGCGCCGCAGCCGGCGAGGTCGGTGGCGACGGCGACCGCGCGGGCGTTGAGCCGGTCGGCGAGGACGCCGCCGACGGGCAGCAGGAGCAGGCGCGGCACCATCGCGCAGCCGAGCACGAGGGCGAGCGCGGACGTGGAGCCGGTGGCGCGCAGCACGGCGAGGGCGAGCGCGGCGGGCACGGCGGCGTCGCCGGTGAGGGACAGCACGCGGGCGGTGAACAGCAGCCGGAAGTCGCGGCCGCGCAGCGGATGGGCCATGGCGGCAATGTAATTCGCCACCGAACTATTCGTCAAAGAATTATTCGCTGTCGAAGTAGCGAGGGTCGTACGATCCGTGCATGGACGGCAGCAGGGACGGCGGGCCTGGACCGCGCGACCGGAACGGCGCGGCGGCCCCGCGCGACCGGGCCGGCGCGGGCGAGCCGCGCGACCGGACCGACGAGCACGTCGCGCGGTGGACGCGGATCCTGACCGACCTCGATCCCGACATCGAGGGCTCCGTCACCCGGATGATCCGCTTCGTCGAGCACATCAGACGGGTGAAGGACCGGTCGCTCCTGGAGTACGACCTGCACCGGCACGAGTACGACACGCTGCAGGCGCTCGGCGGCCGGCACGGCCGCGCCGCCCCCTCGGAACTCGCCGCCGACCTCGGCATGCCGCCGAACTCGGTCACCGGCCGGCTGGACGCGCTGGAGCGGCGCGGGTTCGTCCGCCGGACCCCGTCGGCGACGGACCGGCGGCGTGTCCTGGTCGAGCTGACCGAGGAGGGGCGCGCCGCGTGGCTCGGCGCGATGGGCGGCGTCGGCCACGAGGAGTACCGGCTGCTCGGCGGCCTCACCGCGGACGAGCGCCGCACGCTGTCGGACCTCCTGCGGCGCGTCATGGTGCGCGCCGAGCAGGAGGCCCGAGAGGGGTGACGGCCGGGCCGCGAGGGCCCGCCGTCATGCCGCGAGCGCCGGGTCGGGGTAGTCCTTCAGCTTGATCGCGGTGGCGGCCTGCGTCGCCAGCTTGTCGAGGACCTTCGTCAGCGGGCCCCTGGTCAGCAGCTTGTACAGGGTGGCGCGGCGGCGCAGCGAGCCCGCGCTCTTCGGCGCGAAGAACGACCCGGCGCCGCCCGCGACCCGCTGGCACGCCGTGGTGAACTTCTTGATCGCCTTCTCGTAGGCGGCGAACGCGGCGCGGTGGTCGCCGCCGGCGGCCGCCAGCTCCCCGGCCAGCACGTACGCGCAGACGACCGCCAGCCCGGTGCCCATCCCGCCGCAGGTCGCGCCGTACCCGGCGTCGCCGAGCAGCGCGACGCGGCCCTTCGTCCAGGAGTCCATCCGGACGATGCTGATCGAGTCGCAGTAGAAGTACGGGGCGTCCCACATGTCCTGCAGCAGGGTGCCGGTGTGCCAGCCCATCCCCTGGAACCGGTCGGCCAGCGCGCGCTTCTGCCCGTCCACGTCGCGGTGGTGCGGCCTGAGGCGGTCGTCGGTGAACACGCACATCACGTTCGCGCCGGCGCCGCCGCGCGTCGGGTAGACCGACACGCCGCGCCCGACCTCGCTGTACAGCTTGCCGGTGTCGAGGCCGAGCCGGTTCGGCGCCTCGAAGATCGCGACGTGGTGGCCGGAGTCCTTGACGTACCGCGACTCGTCCCCGAACGCGAGCCGCCGGACGTTGGAGTGCAGCCCGTCCGCGCCGATGACCAAGTCGAACGCGCGGGGCGCCGCGTGCTCGAAGGTGACGTCCACGCGGTCCGTGGTGTCGGTCATGGTCGCGATCGAGTCGCCGAAGACGTACTCGACGCGGTCGCGGGTCAGCGTGTAGAGGATCTCGGCGAGGTCGCCGCGGTGGATCTCCACGTCGCCGCCGGTGAAGGAGTCCGGCAGGCTGACCTGGACCCGGCCCTCGGCGTCGACCATGTCGAGCGCCCCGCCGTGCGTCTGCCGCCGCCGGATCTCGTCCAGGACGCCCATCTTCTCGAGCACGCTCAGGTGGACCTCGCCGCGGAAGTCCACGGCCTGCCCGCCGGGGCGGATGCCCGGGGCCCGCTCTACGACCGTGACCCGGTGGCCGTGGCGGCTCAGCCAGTAGGCCAGGGAGGGGCCCGCGATGCTCGCACCCGAGATCAGCACGTTCATGGTCATCGTCGTCTCCGTTCGTCGTCGTTGACACAGAGACTCGGCGGACGCCCTGACCGGCGGCGCACCGCTCGCTGACCGCCGGGGGCCCGGCGGCGTCAGCCCGGGTCAGGACGCCGGCCCAGGGCAGGACGCCGGCCGGAGCCCACCGGCGGCGAGCCGGGTCAGGCGGCGGTGAGCACGAGCCGCCCGCGCAGCCCGCCCGCCTCCAGCCGCTCGTGCGCCTTGGCGGCCTCCTCCAGCGGGAACGTCCCGGCGACGCGGAGCGTGAGGCGCCCCGCGTCGACGAGCGCGGACAGCTGCTCCAGCCGCGCGCCGTCCGCCCTTATCCACACGTTGTGGACGGTGATGCCGCGCAGCGGCACCGGGGCGGCCGGACCGCCGCTCACCGCGACGAACACGCCGCCGCCCCGCACCGCGTCGAGCGCCGAGACCGACAGGAGCGCCGCGTCCAGCGCGCCGTCCACCCCGCCCGGCACGAGCGCGCGCACCGCGTCGCCGAGGTGGACGCCGCGCGGGACGAACCACTCCGCGCCCAGTTCGCGCACCAGCGCCTCGTCGGCCGCCGACGCCGCCGCGACGACCCGCAGCCCGCGCAGCACGGCGAGCTGGACCGCGAACCCGCCGAGCGCACCCGCCGCGCCCGTGACCAGCAGCGTCCCGCCGGCCGGGAGGTCCAGCAGGTCGAGGGCCTGCGACGCGGTGAGCCCGTTCAGCGGGAGCGTCGCGGCCTCGGCGGGGGACGCGGAGCGCGGCGCGCGCGCGACGGCGGACGCGTCCAGGACGATCGCGTCCGCGTAGGCGCCGAGCGGGACGTCCAGCCGGTCCCGGAGCCCGACGACCGGGTCGCCGGGCGCGAACCGGGTGACGTCCGGGCCGACCGCGTCGACGGTCCCGGCGACGTCCCAGCCGATGCCGATCGGGCCCCGCGAGCCGAACGGGGGCATCAGCCCCGCGTCGGCGAGCAGCCCGGCGCGGGTCGCCGCGTCGACCGGGTTCACGCCGGCCGCCGCCGTCCGGATCCGCACCTGCCCGGGTCCCGGGGTCGGCTCCCCGACCTCGGCGACCTCCAGCGCGGCCGGTCCGCCGGGCTTCTCCACGATGATCGCGCGCATGCCGAAACTCCATTCCTGACGTGGGAGGGAAGCGGGGAAGGCCCCCGCGGTACGGCCACTGTCGCCCGGAACATCGCGGCGGTGGAAGAGGTTACTTCGGAGTGCGATCGGCACCCGGAGGTGAGTCCGCAGCATGACGACGATGACCGCGGCCGAACGGCGGCGCGAGGCGAAGGCCGCCTTCGACTCCTACATGGACGCCTGCCCGACCCATGACGTCCTGGCCGTCCTCGGCAACAAGTGGACCTCGGTGGTGGTGTTCCAGCTGACGCAGGGGTCGCGCCGGTACGCCGACCTCGCGCGCGCCCTGCCGGGCGTCAGCGCCAAGATGCTCACGCAGACGCTCCGCTCCCTCGAACGGGACGGGTTCGTGGCGCGCAGCGTCACCCCGTCCGTGCCGGTCCAGGTCGAGTACACGCTGACGCTGCTGGGCGAGCGACTCGTGCCGCTGCTGGCGTCCGTCCGGCACTTCGCCGAGCACAACATCGCCGAGATCCGCTCCGCCCGCGAACACTACGACGCGACCGCCACCGACTGACCCGGCACGGCCCACGGTGCGGCACAAGCCGGTGCGGCCCACGGTGCGGCACAAGCCGGTGCGGCGTGAGGGCGTAGCACGTTCTTGGAAGCGCCGGTCCGGCGCGGCGCGCCATGCTCCGGGGCGAACGCATTCGGCGAACCCCGGAGGTCGAGCATGCCCACCGCCGTGATCGCGGTCGTCGCGGTCTTCTTCCTCGGGATGGGGGTCTACGGCCTCGCCGCGCCGGCCGCGCTGATCAGGCCGTTCGGGGTCGTCCTGGGGTCGCCCGCCGCCCGGACGGAGGTCCGCGCCGTCTACGGTGGGTTCGGCGTCGCGATGGCGGGACTGCTCGCCGCGGCGGCGGCCGACGCGCACGGCGTGCGGCAGGGCGCCGTCATCGCGGTGGCGTGCGCGCTCGGCGGGATGGCCGCCGGGCGCCTCGTCGGATGGGCCGCGGACCGGTCCGGCGGCTTCTACCCGACGTGGTTCTACTTCTGCGTGGAGGCCGCCGCCGCGGGCGCGCTGCTGGCGGTGCTCTGAGGGCGGGTTCCGGCGGGGGCGCGACCCGCTGATCGCTAGGCTGAAACCCATGAAGAAGTGGGAGTACGCGACCGTTCCGCTGCTGGTGCACGCGACCAAGCAGATCCTCGACAACTGGGGCCAGGACGGGTGGGAGCTCGTCACCGTCCTGCCGGGCCCGAACCCGGAGAACCTGGTGGCCTACTTCAAGCGCGAGATCCAGTCGTAGCCTGCCGAAGGTCACCGCAAGCACGTGAGAACGCCTCAACGAGGAGGAACGCCATGAGCACGCCCGAAGAGCGCATCATCGAGCTGGGGCTGGAGCTGCCCGAGGCCGTCACGCCGCTGGCGTCGTACGTGCCGACCGCGCGGACGGGCTCGCTCGTCTACACCTCCGGGCAGGTCCCGCTGGTGAAGGGCGAGATCAAGGTGACCGGCAAGGTGGGCGCCGAGGTCTCCGCCGAGGTGGCCGCCGAGCAGGCCCGGATCTGCGCGCTGAACTGCGTCGCGGCGCTGAAGGCCGAGCTCGGCGAGCTGTCGCGGGTGGTGCGGATCGTCAAGGTCGTCGGGTTCGTCGCGTCCGCCCCGGACTTCTACGGCCAGCCGCAGGTGATCAACGGCGCCAGCGACCTGCTGGGCGAGGTGTTCGGGGACGCGGGCAAGCACGCCCGCAGCGCCGTGGGCGTCGCCGTGCTGCCGCGCAACGTGCCCGTCGAGGTCGAGCTGATCGCCGAGGTCTCCTGACCCGCGCCCGGACCGGCCGCCGGACCTGTCGCCGGGCTTGACGGAACGCCATTCGGTATGTCCGAATGAACCGCCATGAGTGCGACGAGTGGGGCGGGGCGATGGTGAACGGGCTGAAGCTGCCGGAGACGATGCGGGACCAGATCGACGACATCCTGTCCGGCAGGGCGCAGCCGGCCCCGGCCCGGCACGCCGCCACCGTCGTCGTCCTGCGCGATCACGACCGGCACGGGCTTCAGGCGTTCATGCTGCGCCGGGTGCGGTCCATGGCGTTCGCGCCCGGCGCCTACGTCTTCCCCGGCGGCTCGGTCGACCCGCGCGACGGCGAGGCCGACCTCGCCTGGTCCGGGCCGTCGCCCGCCGAGTGGGGCGCGGCGTTCAAGGCCGACGAGAAGACCGCCCGCGAGCTGGTGTGCGCGGCGGTCCGGGAGACGTTCGAGGAGACGCTGGTCCTGCTGGCCGGCCCGACCGGCGACTCCGTCGTGGACGACACCCGCGGCGACGACTGGGAGGCCGACCGGCAGGCGCTGCTGGACCGGTCCCAGTCGTTCGGCGGGTTCCTGGACCGGCGCGGCCTCGTGCTGCGTTCGGACCTGCTGCGCCCGTGGGCGCACTGGATCACCCCGAAGATCGAGCCGAAGCGCTACGACACCCGGTTCTTCGTCGCCGCGATGCCCGAGGGGCAGCGCGCGCGCGACGTCAGCACCGAGGCCGACCAGGTCGCGTGGGTGCGTCCGGCGGAGGCCGTGGAGCGGGCGCAGGCCGGCGAGTGGTTCATGCTGCCGCCGACGCTGGCGACGCTGAGCGAGCTGGCGGCGTTCGACACGGTCGCGGACGCGCTCGCCGCGCCGCGCGAGATCATCGTGCACGAGCCCACCGCCGAGATCATCGACGGCGAGGCGTGGCTGGTGCTGCCCGAGAAGGCCGCCGAGTACTACCCGAAGGGCTAGCCGGGACGTGCCGCGCCGGGTGCCCGCTCGTGGAGGCTGGTCGCGGGCCGTCATGTGGCGGCTGGCGGGCACGTCCGCGCTGCGGCGCCTGGAGGCGCTCGGCTGGAACCCGGTCCGCCACCCCGATCGGGCCTCGGGCAGGATGGGCGATATGAGCGAGATCGATGGGATGGGTACGGAACGGGCGACCTGTGTGCTCGCGCCGAACCCGTCCGCGATGACCCTGGACGGCACCAACACCTGGATCATCGGGGAGCCCGGCGCCGAGGAGGTCGTCGTCGTCGACCCCGGCCCCAAGGACGGCAAGCACCTGCGCCGCGTCGCCGACCTGATCGCCGGGCAGGGGCGGCGGGTCGGGCTCGTCCTGCTCACCCACGGCCACCCCGACCACTCGGCGGGCGCCGCGCGGTTCGCCGAGCTCGCGGGGGGCGGCAAGGGGACGGGCGTCAAGGTGCGGGCCCTCGACCCGCGGCACCGGCTCGGCGACGAGGGGCTCGGCGAGGGCGACGTCGTCACCACCGGCGGCCTCGAACTGCGGATCATGGAGACCCCGGGGCACAGCGACGACTCGCTCACGTTCTGGCTGCCGGCGGACCGCGCCGTCCTCACCGGGGACACCGTCCTCGGCTACGGGACCACCGTGCTGGAGGGGAGGCTCGGCGACTACCTGAGCTCGCTGGACCGGCTGCGGGCGTTCTCCGCCGAGCGGGACGCGGCCGTGATCCTCCCCGGACACGGCCCGAAACTGGACGACCCGCTGGCCGCCCTCGACCACTACATCGACCACCGCCGCGAGCGCCTCGCGCAGGTCGAGGCCGCCGTCGCGGCCGGCGCCGGCACCGCCCGCGAGGTCGTCGAGATCGTCTACGCGGACGTCGACAGGTCGCTGTGGCCGGCGGCCGAGTGGTCCGTCCAGTCGCAGCTGGACTACCTGAACGAACGCCGCTGACGCTCCGGCCTGACCCTCCGCGCGCCGCTGAGCGGGGGCCGGGACGGCCGGGCGGCCGGCGGCGCCCCTACTTGGAGCGCTTGCGCAGCCGCTCGATGTCCAGGATCACCACGGCGCGCGCCTCGATCCGCAGCCAGTTGCGCTGCGCGAAGTCGGCGAGGGCCTTGTTGACCGTCTCCCGGGACGCGCCGACGAGCTGCGCCAGCTCCTCCTGGGTGAGGTCGTGGTGCACGTGCAGGCCCGCCTCGGACGGCTGCCCGAACCGCTCGGCGAGGTCCAGCAGCGCCTTCGCGACCCGGCCCGGCACGTCGGTGAAGACCAGGTCGGCCATCACATCGTTGGTCTTGCGGAGCCGCTGGGCGAGCGCGCGCAGCAGCTGCACGGCGACCTCGGGGTGCCCGGTCAGCCACGGCCGCAGGTCGTCGTGCCCGAGCCCGGCCAGCCGGCACTCGGTCACCGCGATCGCGCTCGCGGTGCGGGGCCGCGGGTCGAACAGCGACAGCTCGCCGAACATCTCGCTCGGGCCGAGCACGCTCAGCAGGTTCTCGCGGCCGTCGGGCGCCGTCCGGGTCAGCTTGATCTTGCCTTCCAGGACGACGTACAGCCGGTCGCCCGTCTCCCCCTCGTTGAAGAGCGTCTGACCGCGTGCCAGACGCACCTCCGTCACGTTGGCGCGCAGCGCCTTGGCACCCTGCTCGTCGAGGGCCTCGAAGAGCGGGGCTCTGCTCAGAACGTCCACGTCGCGGTCGGTCACGCTTCTCCTCCTCGAACACCTACATGCATAGTGTGACGTACGTCCCACCGCGTACGTGAAGGTAGGGTCACGGCGCGCCGAAACGCAGGACCGCCTCCACGATCCCGTTCGCCCAGTGTACGGACCATCCGGTGAATGCCATCACACCGGTCTCTTCCCCGTTTTCCGGACGGCCCAGCGCCGCGGGCGGGTGCTCTATCGTGATCACCGTGCCGCAGTCCTCGCCCGCCCGGCTCCCGCGGGGCCGCCACGCGCTGTCCCGTGCGGAGGTCGACCGCGTCCACCGGGGGCGCCTGCTGGCGGCGATGGCCGAGGCGATGACCGAGAAGGGGTACGCTGGCACGTCCGTGGAGGACGTGCTGAAGCGGGCCCGGGTGTCCCGGCAGAGCTTCTACCGGCTGTTCTCCTCCAAGCTCGACTGCTTCATGGCGGCGTTCGACCAGGCCGGCGAGCTGGTCCGGGACCGGCTCGCGGAGGCGGCGCAGGGCGGCGCCGACCCCGCCGACCGGTTCGAGCGGGCGATCACCGTCTACCTGGACGTCCTCGCGTCCGAGCCCGGCTACGCGCGGGTGTTCCTGGTGGAGGTGTTCGCCGCCGGCCCGGAGGCCGTGGCGCGCCGGTCGGCCGTCCAGCGCGACCTGGCGGCGGCGCTCGCCGACCTGATGGGCGCGTCCGGGGAGCGGGCGCGGTTCGCCTGCCAGGTCGTGGTCGCGGCGGTCGGGACGATGGTGACGCCCGCGGTCGCGTCCGGCGACGTGGCGGCCCTGCGCGCCGTCGGGCCCCCGATCGTCGAGCACGTGCGCGCCCTCGCCCGCTCCGGCGTCCTCGACGGCTGAGTCAGCGCCGGGCGATCTCGGCGCGGACCGTGGTGACCCGGGGGTTCGGCGGGAGGGTGACGGTGAGGCGGCCGGAGGCGGCGGCCGTGGCCGTGACGCGGCGGCCTCCGACCGTGACGGTGTAGCGGGCGCCCGGACGGTAGGACGGCGGCGTCGTGACGGTCGCGGTGCCGCTCGACCTCAGGGTGAAGCCGGCGGACGTGGCGCCGCTGAGCCGGCTGAACTCCCGGGGTGCGCGCCTGTCGAGGGAGATCGTCCAGCCCCACTGTGTCCAGGTCCGGTCGATCGACTCGTACGAGACGCGCGCCGGTGGGCGGGACGGGTGGGCGAACGCGCTCATCAGCGGGCCGATCTCCTCGCGCAGGTCCCGTGCCCAGTACGGGAACGTGTGGGTGCCGAAGGTGTAGTCGTCGAACCGGCTCGGGATGCCCAGCCGCTGGATCCGGCGGTGGAAGGTCAGGGTCGACTGGTGGGTGAGCGCCTCGATCCCCACCGCCGCCGGGTCGGGCACCCCCTGGTCGAGCGGGCCGGGGAGGCCGGTGGCGGTGTAGAGCGACAGCCGGGTCCCGCGCAGGTTGGCGGCGAGGGTGGCGGGGTCGTGGCCGCGCCAGTTGACCGCGTCGGCGACCCGCGAGCCGAAGACCGCGTCGGGCGGGACGCCGTCCTCCACGGCGGCGACGTAGGAGATCACGCCGTACGCTCCGGCGGCGGTGAGCGGGTCGTGGGCGATGTCGGGGGCGCCGGAGAACGAGGTCGCGGAGCCGAACATGTCGGGATGCCGGGCGGCGTAGCTCATCGCGCCGAACCCGCCCTGCGACAGGCCCGCGACGGCCCTGCCCCGCCGGGCCGCCACGGTCCGCAGGTTGCGGTCGATCCAGGGGACGAGCTGCCCGACGTGGAACGTCTCCCACCGGGACGGGCCGAGCTTCGTACCCGGGTCCGCCCAGTCGGTGAACCAGCCGCCGCCGTCCCCGTCGAATCCGGCGTCCGGCATGACGGTGATCAGCGGTCTCCCGGCGGTGGTGGCCTCGGCGCCGCCCTTCCGGACCCAGTCGGACGCGCGCCCGCCCGTCCCGTGGAACAGGTACAGGACGGGATACCGCGCGGTCTTCGACGGGTCGTAGCCCGCCGGGAGCAGGACGCGGACGTCCACGGCCCGTCCCAGGGCGGCGGTGCCGACCCGGATCGCGTACTGCCGGTCGTCGATCCGCTGGACCCGCTCCACGCGGATGCCCGCCGCGTCGGCGAACCGCACGGACGCCGTGGTCGGCGCGGCGGCGGCGGGCCGCCCCGCTCCGGCGAGGACCAGGCCGGGGGTCCCCGTGAGCAGCAGCGTCGTGGTGATGAGCCGTCGGGTGCGCATTCGGGACCTCCTGGGGGCTGGGGGTCGGGCCGGGGCCGGAGTCAGCGTCGCGGGCGGGGGCGATCGGGACGCACGCGCAGCGCGGTGATCACCGTCGCGAGCATCTCGTAGTGCCCGGCGAGCATGCACAGCTCGACGCACTCCGCCTCCGTGAGCCGGGCGCGGAGGCGCGCCCAGGTCTCGTCGGACAGGTCCTGACGGTGGTGCAGCTCGTCGGCGGCGGTGAGGATCGCGTGCTCGCGCGGGGTCCAGCCGTCGGCGTCCGGGCCCTCCTCGAGGCGTTCGACGTCCGCGGAGCGGACCCCGGCGCGGCGGGCGAGCCGCACGTGGTGGTCGAACTCGTAGCGGCAGTCGCGCAGGTGGGCGACGCGCAGGATCACCAGTTCGGTCTCGCGGCGCTTGAGCCTGCCGCCCGGCATGAGCCGCCCGCCGAACCAGAGCCAGCCGCGGAACAGGCCGCGCTGCCGCGCCAGGGTCAGGAACAGGTTGGGCGGCCCGGTCCCGGCGACCCGGCCGGACACCGCGCAGATCAGCCAGTTGAGCGGCCCGACGTCGCGGACGCCGCCCGGCGCCACCCGCGGCGCGTCCGGTGCGGCGGTCACAGCGCGCGGTCCGCTTGCGGGGTGGTCAGGGCGGCGTGCTCGTCGCGCGCGATCTCCAGCGCGCGGCGCAGGCCCGGCTGGACGAGCCGGTCCAGCAGCGGCTGGAGCGCCGCGTGCGCGGGCAGCGCTCCCGCCACCCACCACGGCGCGACGATCCGGCGGGACCGGCGGGCGATCCCGCGTTCCAGCGCGTCGATCCCGGCCTTGAGGGGCGCGACCCGCGACACCATCGCCCCGCGCGTGCCCTGGGCGAGGGCCGCGGCGGCCTCGGTGCCGAAACCGCGGCTGGTCATGTCGGTGTCGAGCTCGGCGAAGTAGGCGACGCCGGCCTTCGCGCCCCACGGCCGCAGCTCGATGCGCAGCGTGTCGCCGAGCGCCTCGGCCGCCGCCTTGGACGCGCTGTAGGCGCCGAGGAGCGGGAGGTGGACGGCGGCGGCGAGCGACGCGATGGTCAGGGCGTAGCCGCGCCGGTGGCTGATGTGGGGGCCGGCGGCCGACAGCGTGTTGTGGGCGCCGAGCACGTTGACCCGCAGGCTCTGCTCCAGCACGGCCGGATCGCCGCCGATCACCGGCATCTGCGCGGCGACACCGGCGTTGGCGACGACGACGTCCAGGCCGCCGAGCGCGCGCGCCGCCTCGTCCACGACGGTGCGGACCCGGGGGCGGTCGGTCACGTCGCAGGTCCACCAGGGGGCGTCCCCGCAGCCGGCGGCGACGGGGGCGAGCAGGTCCGGCTCGAGGCCGGCCAGGGCGACTCGCGCGCCGCGCTCGTGCAGCCGGGCGGCGAGCGCCGCGCCGATGCCGCGCGCCGCGCCGGTGATCAGCACGCGCCGGCCCGCCAGGGTGGCCGTCCAGCGTGCGGAGTCGTAGATCATGCCGGGACCGTAGCATAAAAAAACACACCCGTCTTTTTAACGTGGGCCGGGGTACGGGTCCTGATGCTCAGGAAACTTCCGAAAACCTCGTAATTAAGTGAGTAATCGGGCGTCTTATGGTGCGGCGGATGGCGACCTACGAGGGTTGTGATCAGATGTGTGCTCTGGGTTGGATGTCGTCGTGGTGACAGGCGCGGGGACCGAGCCGGACGCCGATCTCGCGGCCGCCGCCGGCGCGGGCGACGAACGGGCGTCGGACGAGCTGTACCGGCGGCATCACGCGGCGGTCCTCGGCTACGCCCGCGGGCTCGTCCGCGACCAGTACCTCGCCGAGGACCTCGCCAGCGAGGCGTTCGCCCGGACGCTGGCGGCGCTGCGGCAGGGCCGCGGCCCGCGCGAGGCGTGCCGGCCGTACCTCTACACGGTCGTGCGGAACGCCGCCGTGGACTGGGCGCGCTCCGACCGCCGCACCGTCGTCACCGACCAGGTCGCCGAGTGGGCCGACGGGCCGCCCGACGAGCTGCCCGACGTCGACGAGCTGGACGCCCTCGTCCGCGCGTTCCGGTCGCTGCCCGAGCGGTGGCAGACCGTCCTGTGGCACACCGTCATCGAGGACGAGCCCGTCCAGCGCGTCGCGGAGATCCTCGGGATGGAGGCGGGTGCGGTCGCCCAGCTGTCGTTCCGGGCCCGCGAGGGGCTCCGGCAGGCGTACCTCGCCGCGAGCTGCGAGGGGCATCCGGACTGCGCCGAGTACACCGCGCAGCTCGCCGCGTCCGTGCGCCGCCCGGGGCGACGCCGCGGCCGCGCGCTCCGCCGTCACCTGGAGTCATGCGAGCGGTGCCGCCGTACCGCGGAGGAGATGGCCGACCTGAACGGGCGGCTGCGGCGGGCGCTCCCGATCGGCGCCGTGCTGCTGGCCGCCCCGGCCGCCCCGTTCGGGGGCCTCGCCCCCGCCGCGTCGTTCCCCGCCTGGGCCGTCCCGGCGGGGGTCGCGGCGGCCACGGCGGCGGGCGTCCTGGCCGTCCTGCTCGGCACGGGCGGCGGCGACGAGCCGCCGGGCACGACCCGCGCAGCGCCGCCGTCCACCACGTCGGCGTCCCCCGCGAGCACGGCCGCGCCCGACCGGGAGGGGGTGGCGCCCGACCACGCGTCCGGGAAGAAGTCCGCCGGACGCGGGCGGCCCGGCGGCCCGAACGGCGCGCCCGCCGCCGCGGATCCGGCGGGGACCGGCCCGTACCGCGTGCGCAACACGACCCTCCAGTCCTGCCTGGCCCCGAGCGGGACGAACGTCGTCCAGCGGGCGTGCAGCGGCACCGCGACGACGTGGCGCCGCAAGAACACCTCGGGCGGCTTCACCCTGACCAGCGTGTCCACCGGGAAGTGCATGGCGCGCGGGCAGCTCTCGGCGGGGCCCATGTGGGAGGGCGGCCAGCAGTACTCCGTGGTGATGGCCTCCTGCGGCGGCGCGAACCAGGTGTGGAAGCTGGTGCAGTTCGGCGGCGTGTACCGGCTCGCCAACGGCGACGGCTGGTTCCTCCAGGCGAGCTGGTCGGGCCTGCAGCCGGTGACGCTCAAACCGTCCTCGTACGCGGGGATGGCCGCCCAGGGCTGGGCCGTGAACTGACCGTCCCCGCGCACACCGGAGGCGGTCAGCCGTAGCGGAGCTGCTCGCGCGCGGACGGCTCGGGATTGAGGGCGAGCCACGCCCGCAGCGCCATGTGCAGCTCCAGCCGGTCCGACGTCGCGTTGATGCTGTCGCCGAACAGGTCCTCCAGCTGCCGGAACCGGTACCGGACGGTCTGCGGGTGCACGTGCAGGTGGCCGGAGACCGCCGTCGCGTTGAACCCGCACTCCAGCGAGGCCAGCAGCGTCTCGGCGAGCCGGTGCCGCTGCGCCGGGCGCGCCGCCAGCAGCGGCGCGAGCCGGCGCTCGATCACCTTCTCGACCAGGTCCCGCTCCCGCATCATCACGATGATCGGCATGTGCAGCTCGGCGGCGATCGGGGTGTCCGGGGCGAGCGGATCCCGGTCGATCAGGCCCTGGTCGGCCAGGTCCAGCGCGTCGCGCGCCCAGCGCAGCGACCGCGCCGCCCCGGTCAGCTCCACGGCCGGGCCGATCGCGGCGCTCCAGCCGTCCAGCCGCCGCTCCAGCAGCCGGGAGCGGCCAGGCCCCTCCGGATCCGGGACGATCAGGCACGGCTCGGCGCGGTGCAGGCCGAGCAGCACGTCCGGCGGCAGCGACGGCCGCCGCGTCTCGGGGCCGCGCTCGCGCAGCGCCACGGCCGCGACCGTCCGGGGCAGCGGCCAGGACGCCTCGCCGGCCGCCTCCCGCAGGTCCCGGGCGGCGGGGGCGGGGTCGTCCAGCAGCAGGTCCAGCAGCCGCCGCCGGTGGTCCTGCTGCGACCCGGCCGCCCGCGCGGCGGCGTCGGCGTGCCCCTCGGAGACGGCCGCCGCGAGCTGGTTCATGTAGTCGAACATCGCGTGCGTGATGCCCGCCATGGTGGACGCGTCGGCCCGGTAGCCGAGCCGCCCGGCGCGCTCGGTGAGCTCCTCGACCGCGACCCCGGCGCCGATCCGGACCGCCGTCTGCCACGCGTCGAGCGTGCGCCCCTCGCCCGCCTCGCCGGCGCCGACCCGCCGCCAGAAGTCCAGCACGTCGGCCGACGAGACACCGGGGTCGGCCAGCAGGTCCAGGAAGTGGCCGATCGCGCACTCCACCGCCGCCTCCATGACCCGGCCGTAGCGGGGGTCGTGCGGCCGGACGAACTCGGGGAGCCGCTTCTCGATCCGGCGCGCCGCCTCCTCGGCGACGGCGGGCACCTGGGGGCGCAGCCGAGCGGCCAGCCGGGCGGAGCCGTCGAACGACAGCCCGAGGTCGATGCGGCGCGCGGGAAGGGAAACCACCTGGCTGGACTCAGACAATGAGATCTCCTTCGCGGGGTACTACGTGCTGAAGAGACGGCGGGAACCCGCCGCGATTACGCGCTTGGCCCGAAATTTCTTCGCCGCCGCCGGTACCGGCGAGGTCCTAGGCTTGCCGTATGACGACGGAGCGGTCGCAGGTGCAGGGCGGGGCGGCGCGGGCGCGCAGGTTCCGGAACGAGACCAGAATCGGGCTGGTGCGGCGCGCCCGCCGGATGAACCGGGTGCTCGCCGAGACCTACCCCGACGCGCACTGCGAGCTGGACTTCGGCACCCCGTTCCAGCTGCTCGTCGCGACCGTGCTGTCGGCCCAGACCACCGACAAGCGGGTGAACCTGACGACCCCGGCGCTGTTCGCGAAGTACCCGACGCCGGAGGACCTGGCCGCCGCCGACCCCGAGGACGTCGAGGCGCTGCTGAAGCCGACCGGGTTCTTCCGCGCCAAGACCAAGTCGGTGATGGGGCTGTCGGCCGCGCTCCGCGACCGGTTCGGCGGCGAGGTCCCGGGCCGGCTGGAGGACCTCGTCACGCTGCCGGGCGTCGGCCGCAAGACCGCGAACGTCGTGCTGGGCAACGCGTTCGACGTGCCCGGCATCACCGTCGACACCCACTTCGGGCGCCTGGTCGTCCGGTTCGGCTGGACCGCCGAGGACGACCCGGTCAAGGTCGAGAAGGAGATCGGGGAGATGTTCCCCCGCAAGGACTGGACGATGCTGTCGCACCGGCTGATCTGGCACGGCCGCCGGATCTGCCACGCGCGCCGTCCCGCCTGCGGCGCCTGCCCGCTCGCCAGGGACTGCCCGGCCTACGGGACGGGCCCGGTCGACGCCGAGACCGCCCGCAAGCTCGTCAAGCCGGGCCCGTTCTCGTGACGGGCGGGGATGGAACCGTTCCCGCCGGGAAGGAACGCGGGCGTTCCGGAGTTGGGAGTGGCGTGACCGAGATCGCATCCACCTGCCCGCCGTGGCTCGACCGGTTCCGCGCCGAGGCGCCGCGGCTGCCGGTCCCGCCGATGTTCGAACCGGCGCCCGGAGCCCGCGCCGCCGCCGTGCTGATCCTGTTCGGCGAGGGCCCGGACGGCCCGGACGTGCTGCTCACCGAGCGGGCCGCGACGCTGTCCAAGCACGCCGGGCAGCCCGCGTTCCCCGGCGGCCGGATCGACCCCGGCGACGACGGGCCGGTCGCGGCGGCGCTGCGGGAGGCGTGGGAGGAGGCCGGCGTCGAGCCGTCCGGCGTGGACGTGCTCTGCACGCTCCCCGAGCTGTACCTGTCGCACAGCCGGCACCGCGTCACGCCCGTCGCGGGCTGGTGGCGGGAGCCGTCGGAGGTCGCGCCCGGCCATCCGGGCGAGGTCGCGCTGGTCGCCCGGGTCCCGATCGCCGATCTGGCCGACCCGGCGAACCGGCTGACGGTCCGGCACCCGTCCGGGATCAAGATGGGCCCGGCGTTCCGCGCCGGCGGCATGCTGGTGTGGGGGTTCACGGCGGCGGTGCTGACGCAGGTGCTGGTCGCGGGCGGCTGGGACCGCCCCTGGGACGCGAGTCGCGTCGAGGACCTGCCGCCCGAGGTGCTGTCCCTCGCGGCCCGCGGCTGACCCCGGGCGCCACCCGGCCTGGACCGTTCCCGACCCGCCCGGAGTCCGCGCAGGTCAGGGAGCCGGCGTCATCCCGGGTACGGACGGGGCCCGCGCCGCGTCGCACTGCACGGTCATCCGCCGCACTCCAAACTGGTCCGTTGAGGGGACGTGAAGCAGGCCCGGCGCCCTATACGGTGAAGCGGTGCTGCACGACCACGTTCTCGATCTCATCCTGCTCGTGCTCGTCGTGCTGTTCGGAGTCTCGGGGTACCGGCAGGGCTTCATCGTCAGCCTGCTGAGCTTCGTCGGCTTCGTCGGCGGCGGCGTGATCGGGGTGCTGATCGCACCGCCGATCGCCGAGGCCACGGTGAACGGGGCCGCGCAGCAGGCGCTGCTGGCCATCGTGGTCGCCTTCCTGGCCGCCACGCTCGGGCAGCTGATCGCCTCCTCCGTCGGCGCGGTGCTGCGCAACCGGGTGACCGGGCTGAACGCGCGCACCGCCGACGCGGTCGGCGGCACCTTCGTCAGCGCGCTGTCGCTGCTGGTCGTCGCCTGGTTCTTCGGCAACCTGGTGGCGAACTCGGAGTTCAAGCCGGTGCGCACCCAGGTCAAGGGCTCGACGATCATAAAGGGCATCAACGGGGTGATGCCCGCGCAGGCGCAGACCTGGTTCACCTCGTTCCAGGGGTTCGTGAAGAGCAGCGAGTTCCCGCAGGTGTTCAACGGGCTCGGCGGCGAGTCGGTGGTGCAGGTGCCGCCGCCGGACGAGTCGGTGCTCAACACCGCGGGCCTCCGCGAGGCCAAGAACAGCATCGTCAAGGTCGTCAGCACCGCGCCGCAGTGCCAGCGCCGCATCGAGGGCACCGGGTTCGTGTTCGCGCCGCAGCACATCATGACGAACGCGCACGTCGTCGCGGGCGCCCAGGGGCCGTCGATCGTGGAGTCCCGCACCGGGAACCGGACCCGCGGCCGCGTCGTGCTGTACGACCCGAAGCGCGACATCGCGGTGCTGTACGTGCCGGAGCTGGACGCGCAGCCGCTCAAGTTCGCGGGGGAGGCGCGGGTCCGCGACAGCGCGATCATCGCCGGGTTCCCGAAGAACCAGCCGTTCACGCCGGGCGCCGCCCGGATCCGCGCCCGGCAGACCGCGCGCGGCCCGGACATCTACCACGCCGGGCAGGTCAGCCGCGAGATCTACGCGATCCGCGGGAAGGTCGAGCCGGGCAACTCCGGCGGGCCGCTGCTGTCCACCGAGGGCCGCGTCTACGGCGTGATCTTCGCGGCGGCGCTGGACACGCCGTCGACCGGGTACGCGCTGACGGCCGAGGAGGTCGCGCCGGACGCCAGGGACGGCGCGTCCCTCACCAAGCCCGTCGGCACGCAGAGCTGCTCGGACTGATACACGGCCGACCGGCCCGCGGCTAGTGGGCTGTCAGGCGGAGCTTCACGGGGGCGTCCTCGGGGTGGTCCGCCAGCGCGCGCGCCCGCCGGACGATGCCGGCCACGTCGATGTGGTGCGGAGGGGCCTCACCGTACGACTCGGTGCCGTGCGACCCGTTGCTGTACGGCTCGATGCGGTCGGCGGCGCGGCTCAGCAGCGCCTGCGCGCCCCGCAGGTTCCCGCGCCGCAGGTGGGTGATCCCCACGGCGACCTGGGCGAGCCCTCTCCACAGCTCCCGTTCCGGCTCCGGCGCGCCCTTCCAGGCGGCTTCGAGGACCTCGTGCGCATGGAAGGGCCGGTCCTCGTCCAGGAGACGCTGCGCCTCCACGAGGGCCTCCTCGGGCGGCATGTCGAGGTCGTCCGGCATGGTCGGCACCCCGGAGGCCCCGTGCGGCAGCGGACGGCCGTACGCGTCGCGCGGCCGTGCGTTGCGTGGGCGTCCGGACTCGTCACGATCCCGCATATCTCAACCGTACGCGGCGACTCGATCGCGGGAGCACCGCCGGAGAGCCGCGTCCCGCGTCGGCTTTCGGGCCCTGCGTCAGCTTTCGGGCTCAGGGTCGGAGAGCCACCCGAGGAGCTGCGCGTCGAACGCGCGCGGACGCTCCTGGTGGGGGAAGTGCCCCGCCCCTTCGATGAGCTTCCACCGGTACGGCGCCGCCACGTACCGTCCCGACCCCTGGGCGCTGGACGGGAGCGTGCACGTGTCGAGGGCGCCGTGCAACTGGAGGGTGGGCGCGTTGATGGGAGCGCGCATACGGTGCGCGTAGCGGATGCCGTCCGGACGGGCCTGCGACCTGATCAGCCAGCGGTGGTACTCCAGCGCGCAGTGCGCCGTCCCCGGGATCTGCACCGCCTTCCGCACGAAACGCTCCGTCCGCTCGTCCGGCCATCCCGGCGCGGACCAGTCGCGCAGCAGCCGCCCCGCCAGTTCCCCGTCGTCGCGGACGAGCCGCCGCTCGGGCCACATCGGCAGCTGGAAGCCGAACGTGTGGCGCGTCGCCCAGCCCTGCCCGCGCGGGTCGCCCAGCACGGACTGCCGCAGCCGCAGCGGATGCGGCGCCCCCACCACGGCCAGCCGCTGGACGATCTTCGGGTGGTAGACGGCCGTCGTCCACGCCAGCAGCCCGCCCCAGTCGTGCCCGCACACGACCGCGTTCGCCTCGCCGAGCGCGCGCACGAGCCCCGCGGCGTCCCCCGCCAGCGTGATCAGGTCGTAGCCGCGCGGCGGCTTGTCGCTGCCGCCGTACCCGCGCAGGTCCACCGCGACCGCCCGGTACCCGGCGTTGGCCAGCGACACCAGCTGGTGGTGCCACGACCACCAGAACTGCGGGAAGCCGTGCAGCAGCAGGACCAGCGGCCCCTCGCCGGCCTCGGCGACGTGGAACCGCGTCCCGCCGGCGCTGACGGCGCGGTGCGTCCACGGCCCGTCGACCTCGACCAGGGACACGTCGTGCCCGGACATGGCAGGGGTCAGTCCGTCAGGGCGGGCGTGTCCGAGTCGCCGCGGTGCCGCAGCGCCGCGAAGTCGTCCTTGAGCGTCTTCCGCGTCCGCTTCGCCCCGTCGATCTTGCGGATGCGCAGGTAGCCGAAGCCGATCAGGCCGATCGCGAGCACCAGGTAGATGCCGGACACGACCAGGAACGCGGCCCAGTGGTAGAGCCCGGCGGCGACCAGCCCGTACGCCAGCGCGATCGACAGCAGGATGACGATCAGCCCGCCGATCAGCGCGGCGATGGTGAACATCACGCTGCCGTAGGCGGCCTTCTTGGCGTCCGCCTTCAGCTCCAGCTTGGCCAGGTCGATCTCCGCCCTGACCAGCGCGGAGACATTGGTGGACGCCAGCGCGACGAGCTCGCCGAGGGACTTGTCCTCAACGCTCTCGCCGGGCAGTGCCTCGGACATGGCGCTCCTCTCCTTCAAGGTCGGCCGTCACTCCGCCGGGCGCGGGCGCGCCCTCCTCCGGAAGACGACGGCGGCGGCCGCCGAGGCGATGATGCTCGCGATCAGGACCGCAGTCGTCACTCTCTCGAATCGGGACGGGTCGGTATAGGCCAAACCGCCGATCAGCAGGGAAACGGTGAATCCCACCCCGGCGAGCATCGCGACTCCCGCGATCTCCCGCCAGCGCAGGTCCGCCCCGAGCGTCGCCAGGCCGACCCGTACGGCCGTCCAGGCGCCGCCGAGGACCCCCACGAACTTACCGATCACCAGGCCGGAGATCACACCGAGGGCCACCCGATCGCCCAGAACGGCCGCGAGCGCGGACCCGCTGAGCGCCACGCCCGCCGACAGGAACGCGAACACCGGCACGCAGAAGCCCGCCGACAGCGGCCGCAGGACGTGGTCGGCCCGCTCCGCGTTCGTGGGCCGGCCATCGGGCGTCTCCTTGACGCCGGTCAGCATCCCCAGGGCGACACCCGCGACGGTCGCGTGGATGCCGCTGCGCTGTACGCAGTACCAGGCGAGCACCGCGATCGGCAGGTACAGCCACGGCGACCTTATGTTCCTGCGCTGTAGGAGCCCGTAGGCGGCTATGAGGACGACGCCCGCGCCGAGCCACGTCCAGTGCAGTGTCTCCGTGTAGAAGAGCGCGATGATGGTGATGGCGATCAGGTCGTCCACCACGGCGAGCGTCAGCAGGAACGCGCGCAGCGGCGCCGGGCACGACGAGAACGTCACCGCGAGCACGGCCAGCGCGAACGCGATGTCGGTGGCCGTCGGGACCGCCCAGCCGCGCAGCGCCCCGGGCTCCCCCGCGCTCACCGCGACGAAGATCAGCGCGGGCATCGCCACGCCGGCCACTGCCGCGATCACCGGCAGCGCCGCGTCGCGCGGGTCGCGCAGCTCCCCGTGCGCCAGCTCCTCGCGCAGTTCGAGGCCCGCGACGAAGAAGAACACCGCGAGCAGCCCGCCGGACGCCCAGTGCTGCACGTCCATGTGCTCCAGCCCCAGCCAGTGCGGGCTCAGCTCGTGGCTCTGCAGGCTCTTGTAGGCATCGGCCCACGGGGTGTTCGCCCAGACCAGCGCGGCCACGGTGGCGAGCAGCATGACGATGCCGCCGACCGTCTCGGTGCGCAGCGCGGCGGCCACCTGCCCGCCGTACCGGACCGTCGGACGGAACGGCCACACATGGGCGATACGGCGCTTCTCGGGCGTGGTGGTCGGGCGCGGCACGTGGATACCCCCAGGGATGGCGACGGTCCGGACGCGGAGCCCCGCCCGCACACCGACGCGAGAGGGGGCGTCCATCGCCGACCAGACTTCCCGGCACACCTGATCACCAGGCTACCCGTCCGACCAGCGCACCCGGCCCTGCGGAAGGGCGACGGCCCGTGCCGGAGCGCCGTTCCACGCTCCGCCACGGGCCGTCCCCGGGCCGTTCCACCGGTTCCGCCGAAGCAAGGACGACCGGCCGTCGCCTCCCGCCCCGCTGGGGGCTCCGCTCCGCTCCGGGCGCCGGTCAGTCCTCGGTCTTGGCGCTCGGCAGCTTCTCGGAGATCAGGTCCATCACCGTGCTGTCGGCGAGCGTCGAGACGTCGCCGATGCTGCGGTTCTCCGCCACGTCCCGCAGCAGCCGCCGCATGATCTTGCCGGACCGGGTCTTCGGCAGCTCCGGCACCATCATGATCTGCCGCGGCTTGGCGATCGGGCCGAGCGTCTTGGCGACGTGGTCGCGCAGCTCCTTGAGGAACTCCTCGCCCTCGACCTCCTCGCCGGCGCTGCCGCGCGGGATCACGAACGACACGATCGCCTGCCCGGTCACCGGGTCCGTCGCGCCGACGACCGCGGCCTCCGCCACCTTCGGATGCGACACCAGCGCCGACTCCACCTCCGTGGTGGAGATGTTGTGCCCGGACACCAGCATCACGTCGTCGACGCGGCCGAGCAGCCAGATGTCGCCGTCCTCGTCCTTCTTCGCGCCGTCACCGGCGAAGTACTTGCCCTCGAAGCGCGACCAGTACGTCTTGACGTACCGCTCGTCGTCGCCCCAGATCGTCCGCAGCATGCCCGGCCACGGCTCGGTGAGCACCAGGAACCCGCCGCCGCCGTTCGGCACCGGCTCGCCCCGGTCGTCCACCACCTCGGCGGAGACGCCCGGCAGCGGGCGCATCGCCGCGCCCGGCTTGCCCGCCGTCACGCCCGGCAGCGGGCTGATCATGATGCCGCCGGTCTCGGTCTGCCACCACGTGTCGACCACCGGCGTCCGGCCCGCGCCGATGTTCTCCCGGTACCAGACGTACGCCTCCGGGTTGATGGGCTCGCCCACCGACCCCAGCACGCGCAGCGACGACAGGTCGTACTGCGCCGGGATGTCGTCGCCCCACTTCATGAACGTGCGGATCGCCGTCGGCGCCGTGTAGAAGATCGACACCTTGTACTTCTGGATGACGTCCCACCAGCGGCCCTTGTTGGGCGTGTCCGGCGTCCCCTCGTACATCACACTGGTCGCGCCGTTGGCGAGCGGCCCGTACACGATGTAGGAGTGGCCCGTCACCCAGCCGATGTCGGCCGAGCACCAGTAGACGTCCGTCTCCGGCTTCAGGTCGAACACCGCGTTGTGGGTGTAGGACACGTGCGTCAGGTATCCGCCCGTGGTGTGCAGGATGCCCTTCGGCTTCCCCGTCGTGCCGGACGTGTACAGGATGAACAGCGGGTGCTCCGCGTCCATGGGCTCGGCGGTGTGCTGGTCGCTCTGCCGCTCCACCAGGTCCTGCCACCAGACGTCGCGCTCGTTCTCGGCGACCTCCTCGCCGGTGCGGCGGACCACCAGGACGTGCTCGATCGTCGGGGTCTGCGCGACCGCCTCGTCCACGGTCGGCTTCAGCGCGGACGGCTTGCCGCGCCGGTACCCGCCGTCGGCGGTGATGACGAGCTTGGCCTGCGCGTCGTCGATGCGGGTGCGCAGCGCCTCGGAGGAGAAGCCGCCGAACACCACCGAGTGGGTGGCGCCGATCCGCGCGCACGCGAGCATCGAGATCGGCAGCTCCGGGATCATCGGCAGGTAGATCGCCACCCGGTCGCCCTTGCGGACGCCCAGCTCCAGCAGCGCGTTCGCGGTCTTGTTCACCTCGCGCTGCAGGTCGGCGTAGGTGAGGGTGCGGGTGTCCCCGGGCTCGCCCTCCCAGTGGTAGGCGATCTTCGCGCCCAGGCCGGCCTCGACGTGGCGGTCGACGCAGTTGTAGGCGGCGTTCAGCTCACCGCCCACGAACCACTTGGCGAACGGCGGGTTGCTCCAGTCCAGGATCTCGTCCCAGCGCTTGGACCAGGTCAGCCGGTCGGCCTGCTCCGCCCAGTAGCCCAGGCGGTCGGCGGCGGCCTCGTCGTACGCCTCGGCCTTGACGTTCGCCGCTGCGGCGAGCTCGGCGGGCGGGGGGAAGCTCCGCGTCTCCTGCAGAAGGTTCGACAGTGTCTCTTGGCTCTGGCTCAACGCGTACTCACTCCTTGCTAGCTGAACGGGGGTCGCCCGGTATCCCCACTTCACCAGGAAGGTCCCGCCCCCACAAGGCCGCATTCCCGAGTGTCGAGGAAGAGCGCGACCGGCGCTCACGGCTCCGGATGGTGCTGTGATGCCCGACACACCTTGCCTTCCCAGTGCCGCGGCGCGGGAACCGCCTCGGTTCTACGCGCGCGCAGGGGGTTGCGCGAGCGGCACCGGCGACCGCATAGGGTCGGGCCGTGACCGATGCCCTTGTTCAGATAGCGAACCTGCCCGGCGTCGCGGAGGCCGTCGCCGACGCGCGCTCCGCCGTGGACCGGCTGCTCGGCCACCGCATCCTGCGGCGCCGCAGCGCCGAGGTGTCCACGGAGTCGGCGCTGCGCGGCGCGCGCGCGTCCGCCGTGCTGGAAGGCGCCTCGGTCACCCTTGAGGACCTGCGCACCACGGAGAACCCCACGGACCCGGTCGTCCAGGGGGCGCTGCGGGTGTCGGCGGAACTCGGCACGCTCACCGAGACGTGGCGGCAGGCGCCCCGCCAGGTCCTCGCGCGGCTGCACGTGCTGGCCGCGGCGGACGCCGTCGACAGCGCCGACCTCGGACGTCCCCGCGCCGGCGACCAGCCGGTGAAGGACGTCCTCGGGCTGGGCGACCCGCCGTCCCCGGCGGAGGTGGCGGCGCGCCTGGACGCGCTCAGCGGGCTCCTCACCCAGCCCACCAAGGCGCCCGCGCTCGTGGTCGCCGCCATTGTGCACGGCGAGCTGCTGACGCTGCGGCCCTTCGGCTGGGGCGACGGCATCATCGCCCGCGCCGCGCAGCGCATCACGCTCGTCGCCCGCGGCCTCGACCCGAAATCCTTGGTCGCGCCAGAGGTCGGCCATGCCGAACTCGCCGACGACTATGCCGAAGCCCTCCGCGCCTATGCGTCGGGGACGTCGGAGGGTGTCGCGCGGTGGCTCGTGCACTGCTCGGCGGCGGTCGCCGCGGCCGCCCGCGACTCGCAGGCCATCTGCGAAGCCTTCATGCGCGGCTGATCGCACCGGCTCTCGCCGCTGTTCCGCTGTGGCGGCTGTTCCCCCCGGGGCCGCCGTTTCGTGGGTGGCCCGCTGTTCCGTCGGTGGGGAGGTCCATGCTGTCCCCATGGCCGAACGGAAGGACGGGCGCGCGGCGGCGCCCACCGAGACCACCATCGCGTCCGCCGACTGGGACTCGCGCGACCTGACCGGTGAGCGGCACGAGCGCGTCCTGTTCGTGGACGTCGACATGACGGAGGCGGCGGGCACCGGCGCGGTGTTCACCGAGTGCACCTTCCGCGGCGTCCGGTTCAACGCGTCCACGCACACCGACGCGGCGTTCCTGAACTGCACGTTCGTCCGCTGCGGCTTCTTCGACGCGACCTTCGCCGGCTGCAAGGTCGTCGGCGGGATGTTCGACGGCTGCACGCACGACCTGATGAAGGTGACCGGCGGGGACTGGTCGTTCACCGGGCTGCCCGGCGCCGACCTGCGGCGCGCGTCGTTCACCGACGTCCGGCTGCGCGAGGCGGACCTCACCGGCGCGCGGTGCGCCGGCGCCACGCTTCGCGGGCTGGACCTGTCGGGCGCCTGGCTGCACCAGGCCGATCTCTCGCGCTGCGACCTGCGCGGGAGCGACATCTCGTCGATCGATCCGCACACCGTCGAGCTGAAGGGGGCGGTGATCGACCCGTACCAGGCGGTGGTGCTCGCGACGGCCCTCGGCCTGGACGTGCGGGGCGACTGACGTCCTACGCGGCGGCTCGGGCGGCGCGTTCGACGGCTCCGGCGGCTCCGGCGGCTTCGGCGGAGTGCGGTGTCGGACACAGCGAACGGCGCTCGCCAGGGAGCGCCGTCGCCGATCACGTCACACCGGGTTACCAAGCGTGCACCTCACTATCGCCGGATCGGGTCAAGCCCGTCTCGGCGCGCCTCCCGCGGCTGGTCGCGCGTGGGTGCCCGGCTGCCGTGCCCGGACGCGTGGTCCGTAGATCCTGTCTACGCCTCATCTGCCCAGTTGACAAGCCCCTTTTCGGAAGTCCGAGCGGCCCGTGACCCCCGCCCGCCGCGGCGGCCGGTCCGCCTTCTTCCGCCGATAAGGGGCGAAACGCGCAATTTCGGGCTATCCGCAACCAAGGGTCCGCCCGCCAAAGCGATCACGCAGTGTGACCGTTTCTTTTTGGTCGCCGATCGGGTGCTCGGCCGGAAAAATCTTTGGTTCTCCGGTACGCTCCGACTTCCGTCCCGTTGCACTCCGTATGGGTGGGGACGACCCCAGTGGTCCCCGTTCCGCCACCCGGCACGGGGACCAAGAGGGGGGCGGCATCGACAGATGGGGATAAACACCCGCCCTACGGGCGACTTTGCGACTCGACGGAACTGGCGGCGGTCGGGCAGCATATGTTGTATCTGCTTAGACTGGGAGACAACGAGTTTGCCTCCCCTATAGACCGGCCTTGCTAACGGCTCCGCCGATCTCACGAGACTTTCCTGGGAAAACGGACCGGCTCTACCCCCCCGGAGCCGGACCGTTAGGCGACCCCCGCTCTCCCCCCCGGCGGGGGTCGCCCAAACATGCGGCGGGCGGACGGTGGCGTGTCCAGATCCTCCACGCCACCGTCCGCCCGCCGCCTCGTTCTCCCGGCCCCGCCCGAGGGCCGCGGAGAGTTATCCACAATTCACGGAACGCTTCCGCCCGCCCGGCACGGCGCCGCACGCTGGAGTCCTCTGAACGCACAGGAGGACCGATGAACATCGCGGCACTGATCGTCACCGCCGACCCCGCCACCGCCGACGCCCTGCTCCGCCTCGCCGCGGCCGCCGACGCGCACGCCGAGGTCGCCGCCACCGCCGACGCCCGCGCCGCCTGGGCCTGGCCCGCGCTCGTCCTGGTCGGCGCCGACGCCGCCGGGGACGTCGCGTCCGCCGGCCTGCCCCGCCGCGGCGGCGTCGTCCTGGTCGCCGGCGCCGCCACGCCCGAGACCTACCAGGCGGCCGTCCGCATCGGCGCGCAGGACGTGGCCGTGCTGCCCGACCACGAGCAATGGCTGATCGACGCGTTCGCCGCCGCGAGCGAACCCGACGCCGGCCGCGCCACCACCCTGTGCGTCGTCGGCTCCCGCGGCGGCGTGGGCGCCAGCGTCCTTTCCGCCGCCCTCGGCCTCGCCGCCGCCGGCAGCGGACTGCGCACCCTCCTCGTGGACGCCGACCCCCTCGGCGGCGGCGCCGACCTCATGCTCGGCCTGGAAGGCCACGAAGGCGCCCGCTGGCCCGACCTCGCCGAACGGCACGGCCGGCTGAACGCCGCCACCCTCCGCGACACCCTCCCGTCCACCGGCGACCTGTCCGTGCTGTCGTGGCGGCGCGGCGCGTCCGTCCCGGTCGCCGACGCGGCGGTGCTGTCCCTGCTCGACGCCGCCTCCCGCGGCTTCGACCTGGTGATCGCCGACGTGCCCCGCTTCCCCGGCGACATCGGCCGCGCCGCGCTGCGCGCCGCCGACGTCACCTTCCTGCTCGTCCCGGCCGAGGTCCGCGCCACCGTCGCCGCCGACGGCCTCGCCGCCGCCCTGCGCCGCGACACCGCCGACCTCCGCCTGATCGTGCAGGGCCCGTCCCCCGGCGGCCTGACGCCGGGCGCCGTCACGCAGGCGCTCGGCCTCCCCGTCGCCGGGGTCTACGAGCGCGACCGCCGCCTCCCCGCCGCGATCGAGGAGGGCGACCTCGCCCGCGCCTGCCGCCGCGGCCCCCTCTCCGACTTCTGCGCCCGCCTCCTCGCCGACCTGGCCCTGCAGCCCTACGCCCACCGCGAGGAGGCGGCATGACCAGGCTCTCGTCCGCCGTCCGCGACCGCCTCGCCGACGCCGGCGGCGAGGCCACCGCGGGACGCGTCGCGGCGGCGCTCCGCGCCGAGGACAGGCTGCTCGGCGACCGCGAGGTCCTCGCGCTCACCGACGAACTGCGCGCCGAGTTCGTCGGCGCGGGCCCCCTCGAACCGCTGCTCCGAGCACCCGAGGTCACGGACGTCCTGGTGAACGGCCCCGGCGAGGTGTGGATCGACGCCGGCGACGGGCTCGTCCGCACCGGCGTCCGGTTCCCGGACGAGGCCGCCGTGCGCCGCCTGGCCCAGCGCCTCACCGCCGCCGCGGGCCGCCGCCTCGACGACGCGGCCCCGTACGCCGACGCGCGGCTCCCCGGCGGCATCCGGCTGCACGCCGTCCTCCCGCCGGTCGCCGCGAACGGCACCTGCGTCTCCCTCCGCCTCCCTCGCCGGCGCGCCTTCACCCTCGGCGAGCTCGTGGCGACCGGCACCGTCCCGCCCGAAGGCGCCGCCCTGCTCTCCGCCCTCATCGAGACCCGCGCCGCGTTCCTCATCAGCGGAGGCGCAGGTCTCGCCTAAGGAACCCCAGCCACGAACACCCGGGCGCGCTGCGGCACAGAACCATCCCAGCGGCCCGCCTAGCTGGGGAGACAGCCATGTCCGTTACCGCCTATCGCATGGTGAAGCTCGGCGCAGGACGCCGTATCCATCTGACCAACGCTGAGCCACAAGACTTGAACGCGCGCACGCTGTGCGGCGGCATGGCGGGTGCCGCGATCCCCGGGGACGTCGTGATGACCACGTGCGGTCACTGCGCTGTCTCGGCGGGGGCAGAGAAGGGGGCCGCCGTCTCGCAGCCCCCCGCGCTGCCCGCGAAGCCCGAAACCCGCGCGGTACCGGCTGAGCCGTCCCCTAACCCGGACGCCGTGAGGATCGCGGCAGACGACGCCATACGGGCCGCCCGGACGACGGGCGAACGTGTGGTGATCTACGTCCGCTTGTCGCGCGAGACGGAAGAGTCAACGTCCGTCGAAAGGCAGGAGGCGCTGTGCCGCGCGTTCGCCACCTTCAAGGGGTGGGACGTGGTGGCCGTCCTGTCCGATGTGGACGTGTCCGGGGCTAAGCCGCTGGCCGACCGCGAAGACGGCGCGAAGCTACTGGCGATGATCAGCGGCCGGAAGGTTGATCACGTCATCGCGTGGAAGCTAGACCGCTTCGCGCGCAACGCCCGTGAGTTCCTCCTGCTCAAGGATCTGGTCAAGGCTCACCGCGTCGGGTTGTGGACTGAAGACGGCATGGTGAACCCCACCACGCTTGACCTGGTGGCCCCGATGCTGGCCGTGTTCGCCGAGTGGGAGCGCGAGCAGATCAGAGCGCGCGTGATCTCCTCCCACGCGTCCCTCCGCAGCCTCGGGCGGTGGCACGGGGGCGCGGCCCCGTACGGGTACGTGATCGTCAAGCGCGACGGCGGCAAGTACCTCGCGGAAGACCCGGAAACGGCTGAACGCGTTCGGGGGTGGGTCAAGCGGGTCATAGAGGGGACGCGCGTTGGCACCCTGGTTGCCGAGTTAAACGCGGACGGTGTGCTGTCTCCCTCTGACTACGCCCGCGTCGTGAAGGGGCGCGAAGCGCGGGGCGTGAAGTGGTCGGACACGGCGCTTCGTGACCTGCTCGTCTCCCCGACCCTCACCGGGACTCTGATGCACGACCCCCGTTCTCAGGAGGAGAAGACAGACGCGCGTGGCCGCCGGACGTCGCCTGGACGTAAGGCGATGCGCCCGATGCTGGACGCGGAAGGCAACGTGGTGAAGGTGGGGCCGCCGCTGATCACTGATGCCGAGCACCACGCCGTGCGGGCCGCGATCGAGGGGCGCACCCGTCGCCACAACACGCGGCAGACGGACCATGAGCTGTTGCACGTCGCACGGTGTGGTGTCTGCGGCGGCCCGCTGTACTTCAACGCTTGCAAGAGCCGTCCGGACGCGAGCATGTACAAGTGCAAGCGGGGGTGTGGAGTCACGGTCACCGCTAAGTACCTCTCGCCGTTCGTCCGCGAGCAGGTCATGGCCGTGCTGGGGGACGTGCCGATGATGCGGCGGGGAGTTGAGGTCGCGGACGTGTCGGCGGAAATTCATGCGACAGAGACGGCGCTTGCCAACCTCGCGGAGCAGGCTGCCGGGTTCGGCGCTGATTCAGCGTTCGGGAAGCGGCTGCAAACCCAGGTGCCCGCACTCGAAGCGAAGCTTGCGAGGCTGCAAGCTCAGCAGGCGCGGGCCGGTAGTGCTGAGTGGGAGCCCACGGGGGAGACGTTCGCGGACGTGTTCGCGCGTCGGGACGAAGCGGGCCGCTGTGCCCTGTACCACGAGTACGGCGTCACGGTCGCAGTCGCTCCCGCGAAGGTGAAGAACGCGCGCCGGTTCGATGACACCCGTTGCACCGTCTCAATCAGCGGGCCGGAATGGTCATGGGTCATCACCGGGCCGGACGACGGTCCGGACGCCGTTGACGAGATGGACGCTGCCCGTGACTCGCTCACGGCTGAGGAGATGGCCGAAGCGATGGACGCTGCCTGACCTCCCCGCGAACCTGCCCCCGGGCGTGCCAGCAATGGCCCCGGGGGCTTTCGCGTGTCCGGGGTTCCGTCTACCAGGACCGGACTTGTGCAGCGCTGCACAAAGACGAGGGTTGATCTGCGGGTTTCGTGTGTGCATCATGATCGTCCCCCATTCAAACCAGGCGGGACCGGGCAGAAACGGCCCTGGCCCTGGCCCCTGAGTCAACCTCTGACCAGGAGGGACCCGACCCATGCCCGACCAACGAACCCGGCTGCTTTCAGGCTTTACCGAGAGCGGATTTACCCGCGTATGGATCAACACGGTTCGCGTCGGGAGCAGAGTGCATGTAGCCACAGCCGTTCTCAGGTCGGACGGAACGCGGCGCGAGACAAGGCGTGCCTACGCGTCATGGGATGCGGCCCGCAAAGCTGCTGACGCGCTTGCCCGCAACATGCTCGCCCAAGGGTTCGTGTGGGGTCACAATCCGCCGAGATCCCCGCGCGGGACGGCCGCCCCGGCGCGTGCGGACCGTCGCCCGAAGTGCGCCGGGTGCAACAGGGCGCACCGTCGTTTGAACCGCAAGGGGTACTGCCCGCGCTGTGCCAGCGACCGCCGCTCCGTCCCCACCGTGTCCGGGGGAGCCCCGGGGTTGGGTAGGCGCGCGTGAGCCTGCCGCTCAGTGTCCATGGCGCGGGACCCCGCCGCGTGTCGCGGTCGCGGTGGCTCTCGCCGTGACGGGCAATGTACGCGGCGACCCGTCCGGCGCTGGACGTCCGGACGGCGCTGAGATGGCGTGAGCGCCGCCCCGTCGCCGTCCGCGACTGCAAGCCCGTCCCCGTCCGGCACGGCCACCACGGGGACGCCTACGGTCCCGGGCCGCCCGTGCGTCGCGCCCTCCGTCGCCCCGGATGAGAGTCCGCCGCTTGGGAACGGCTGAGAGCCCCACTAGCGGGATAGCGGAACGTCCCCGGTAATCCACTAAGGTCCGGGGGCGTTCGCGCGTCTACGGGGTTTGTGGGGCCGCTGAGGGCTACGCGTCGCGGATGATCTGCTCGACTTCCGAAGCGGGGTGGTAGTGGCGTGCATAAGTGCCTTGCGTGAGGCACTTTCGCATGGCGCGTAAGTCGCCTCACGCACCATGCGGAACCGCCCCGGCCCTCCCGGGCGCATCGCGCCGCGAAGTGCGTGGGGGCGTGCGACTGGTGGACGACTCGCGGGCTTGTGCCGGGCCGTCTCGGGGGCAGGCTGCCGAGCGACCAGGGGGCGACTGTCCGCCGTCCCCCGTGCGGCCCCCTGGTGGCCCCGTGCGGCCCCCTGCGGCTCCGTGAGGCGACGGGACGGGGAAGCCTGCCGGGACTCCGCACGGCCACGCCCCGGGACGCTCGGGGCTCTCTCACGGCCGGGGGCCGCAGGGGTGCCCCGGGAGGGACGGGGCGACGGCGGGAGACGGCTTCCGGCCCGTGCCGACACGCGGGGGAGCCTGCCGACCGGGCCGGGGGCGGTGTACGTCTCCGGGATCACGTACGCACGGCGTCCAGTCGGCACGGCCGGGCCGGTCCCGGCCGTTCGCGGTAGGGACGTCTGGCCGTCCGCGAACCTCCCCCGCCGTCCGGCATGACGGCGCATGACGGCGCGGTTGATCGGTCCGGCCGAATGCAGCGTGTTGACCTGGGCTAATGACGGTATGACGTTTCTGATGAAAATCTAGGTTTCTAATAAGAAAAGCTAAAGGGAAACAGGATTTTGGGTCCAACTCGTCATAGCGTCATACGGCCCGTTGAGCAGCGCTGCACAAGCGGCGGGGGCGGCGGAAGGGTTCCGCAGGATCCCCGCGAACACCCGGGCGGCGGCGGCACAGAACACCCACACCGGCAACTCATCACCTCGGGAGGTCAACGTGTCCCCTATCCCGTGCGCAACCTGCAACCGTCCTTTCACGCCTAAGGGCAACCGTGCGCGTTACTGCGGTCTCGGGTGCCGCCGGACGGCGTACCGGCCGACTCACCGCGCGAATGCGGCCCGTTCCCGCGCGCGCGTCGCGGTAATGAACTGAATTTCTCGGCGGTTTCGCGAACTATTGCGGTGTGGCGGCACATAACTTAGGTATGACGGTAGCCCCGTCATACCGCAGCGACGCCGAACCGTTGAATGCTGCGCACACAAACCACCTTTGCCCGGGGTTATCGGGCTAGGGGCGGTTCCCTGGTTTACCGCGATTCGGCGCGCGGTCGACCTGGGGGCCGCCCCTTTTTCGTTTCCCGTACGAGAGTACTTCCCGCGCGGCACGTCATCCCGTTGCATCCCATTAGCGAATCCGGGACCACGACCGGCGGCGGACAATGCTTGGTACGGAAGCCGAAAGCCGTAAGACCTTGACCGGTGCCCGACCGCTTAGACGGGGGCCATCCCCGGCAGGCTGGTGGACGGGGATTCACGCCGCGCGTGTTGTTCTTCCGCGCTACTCACATTCTTCCCTCGCCCCGTGCGGGGGTTGTGCAGCTTACCCATGCTGCCCTTTCCATGAATCGTCTCCGCCCGGGTGACACTCTCCCCGGGCGGGGGCGGTTCGGCTTTCGTCACGCACTTTCCCGCGACTCAGCGAGTCCGCTACCCGCCTGCAACCGGGTGGCGTAGGGCATCCCGCCGGAGATGTAATCCGTCCCACGACATGCCCCGGGCCTGTCCGCGAGTTGCAGCGCGGACGGGTGCCGGGGCTTTTCTGTTTCTAAGGTTGATCTTGAAATGAACCGGCCGACACATGCCGAACTGTCCACGCTTTCCGCGACGGACAAGAAAAACCTAGTGACCCGCTGGATAGCGGACGACATCATTACCGCGTATGGCGGGACGCTGCGCTACGCCCGAGGTACGGGCGTGGGGTTCTGGCGTACGGACGGGCCGCTTGCGGACGCGCTTTCCGGCGGCCCAGACATTGACGCTGAGATCGTCCGCCGCGTAAATCCGCTACAGGATGAGTACCGGGCCGCGACCGGTCACGCGATTCCGTGGAACATCCAGGCGCATAACGCCGTGAAAAGCCTTCTCCGAGATGACCGGCGGGTGTGGCATCAGGGCGGACGCCGGGAGATCACCGCGTATTACAAAATCGCGAAGACAGCGGCCCGAGATCAGTAAACACGAATTGTTACGGTCAGGCGCCGGCCCGTGGCTATTAGTTACCAATTCATGAGAGCGACAAATGCTGTTCTGCACTGACCCGGCCGACCGCAAGGGGGCGGCTGTGAACTCCGATGAATGGAACGACGATGACGACTAGCGCAACGCCGTTGGACATGCCGCGAATGACGCCGTGGTGGCCGTGCCGCGTGTCCGGCTCTAAAGCCGACACGTACGCAATCAAGGGCTATTCGGGGCTGTTCTTCGCGGACGGCCGCCGGTACGTCCCGCATTCGGGGCGTAAGTCGTGAGCCGCCGCGAACTGCCCATGCCGCATCTGGGCTACGTGTGGCCTTCTATCGGGGAGCTGCGCCGTTGGGCGAGCGTCCGCTACACGCACACTCTGAGCGCTGAGGATCTCCGAGAAACCCGCGCGGCATGGCGACGGGAGATCGAAGCGGCCGGGTATGTGCTCGCTTGGATCGACCCGGCGACCGGCGAGATTGCGAACCGCACATGACCGCGAATACCCCGGACCTGGACAGTGTGCTTTCAGCCGCGATTGTTGAGGGCCGGATTGGTCCCGGGGAGCATCCGACCGGCGGTGTGCCGGTCCGGCCGAAGTCCTATTACGCGGATGAACGGCCCGCGTATGCCTGGAATCAAGACATGGTGTCCTTTCGCGCGCTTGACGACGCGGACGCCGAATGAGACTTGCCCGGGGAAGTGTGGCGGGTGCGCTTCCCCGGGCTCACACCCGTAATGCCCGCGAAAGAGGAGAGACGCAATGGAACTGTTGACCGGAAACCAGCGTAGCGACGGCCTTAGGGTTCGTACTCCGTTCGGCATGGTACCGGACGACATCACGCCGGAATGGGTAGAGGCGCGGGCCACGCTGGAAACGGCTATTGACGCGCTGATCGAGTACGACGACGAACACGATGACCTGCTTTCCGAGCGTTGGCGCGCCGTCGCGGAGGACAAGGAACGCGTCTATGTCGCCGCGATTCAGAACGGCACTAAGCCCCCCACCCGTCCTAAGGGCGGGTACGTCGCGGATGCCGAGGACAAGCGGCCCGCGATTGTCGGAGAGTGGTTCCGGCTGATGCGGGAGAAGGAAAAGGTGGACGCCCGCGCATGGGAGGTGTTCGTTAAGGTCGCGCCGGTCGCCATTCCGGGTGCGCAGGAAGCGATCAGTTCGGCCGCTGACGCCTATCTGGAGGCCGAAAAGGCGTTTCACACGGCGCGTGACGCGTTCATTGCAGCCTTCTCATACCGGCGGGACCTGGAACAGTACGCGCAGGGTACGGACACACAAACGGGCGTGCTTGGCCTACCGAATGAAGTCATTCAAGACGGCGCGGGGCGGGGGTACACGTCGGCCGCTGTGATTGTGCGGAACGCGGCCCGTTGGATGGACGAGCACTACGGCTCAGCGGATTCACGGGGCCGTCTTCCGGCAATGCGACGGGTGCGTGGTACGGAGCGGGACGCGGCTGAACGGGATGTTGCGCATAACATTGCGCTCATGCTGGAACGCTCGGCGGTTATCGAATACGTGGACGGGTTGCCGCCGGAATCGCGTCTTGTCCGGAACAACTCGGCGCGTATGGGGGAGGCTGCCGACAATGAGTGACGACCTTTTCAGGGTTCCGGCCCGGGGAATCAATCACCGTAGCGAAATTCGGAACCGGACGGCCGCACGCAACGCGGAGATTGACGCGCTGATTGAGTCGGGTGCTTCTGATGAGGACGTGGCCGCGCGCATTCGGAAAGCCGTCACCGCACAAGAGGCGGATAACGCAGCCTTTGATGCGTCGCTGGCGGCCCTTACCGTGAACCTGGTCAACGGTTCGGGTGCGCCGCGTATGGAAGTAGTGGAGTCCCTTCTAGGGACTCCACAGGGTGACGATTACGCGGGTGCCTATGGGTTCGATCTTGGGGACTTCTCTCGTGATCAGCTCATGGTGATGCGCCAAAATGGTCTGAGTTGGCAGCAGATTGCCGCTCGAACCGCGTCGCGGAAGCGTCGGACAAACTGAAAAGGAATTCGGGATGAGTGAACAGGAAATCACAACCGCGCGTGAGAAGCTCGCACAGGCGTTGCTTGACGCTGGCGTGAGTCCGGGGGATGCCGCTAAGCGTGTGGCCGCGATTGACGCGCAATGGACGGATGCGACCGACTATGACGCGCGTATCCAGGAACTACGGGGCGCGGGCATGTCGTTCGGGGAGATCGCCCGGACGCTTTCTCAGGCGGATCGGAAGTGACCGCCCTGGAGTCCCCCGCGAACGGCGAGGAATCCCCGGGGCCGTTTCGGGCCGGGCAGACGGTGATTTTCGAGCACAAACACCGGCCATGGGTAGTGGGGTACGCCCGGTCAATCACTCAGGAGGAAGCCGACCGATTCAACGCGGAGTACGCCGCGCGGAAGGCTGAGAACGGCTGAGACGGCATGAGGCGGGCTGGGGGTTATCGGATATCAGCCCCCGCCCGTTCCTGGCGGGAGAAAGGCGCTCAGCCCCGTATGGACATGACCGCCGGGCGGACCGGCGGCCGGTTGAAAGGAAAGACACATGGCACGTGCGAACATCGCGGATGTGCGGATCGGCCCGAATGCTGCGGAGCCTGCCGGTACCGCGCTGACTGTCGCGGACGGCGGACAGTTCCCGATTGCAGGTGACGGTTCGGAGATTCTCCGACTCACCGCGTCGGCTGCCGCGACTGTGACCGTTCCGTCTGTATGCACGGCTGACGGGTCCGAGAATCTTTTCACGCGGAAGGTCACCCTTGCCGCTGGCGAAACCCGGTATGTCCGCCTGGACGGTAGTTTCGTTCAGCGTGACGGAATGGCACGTGTGAACGTGAGCGCGGCGGGGGTTACCGCGCTGGTTCTGCGCCCCGCGTTTGTGGACATCGGTTATGCGGCTTGATTGAACCCGGGGGTACTCGCGTAGGGGTACCCCCGGGCCGTTCGGCTGATTGAGTCGAAATGAGAGCCGTGAGGAGGGCATAGAGAGCATGGGCACATGGCGAAGCGCCCCTATGCCGCGAGGCTGGGCGAGGATTCGCGCGGCGGTCCTGCGACGGGATCGGGGCGAATGCCAGGCGCGGACGCGGAAATGCACGGGACGCGCTACTGAGGTTGACCACATTGGGGACCCGAACGACCACCGGCTAAGCATGCTGCAAAGCGTGTGCCATCCCTGCCACCAGGTTCTAGGCGGGCAGCGTTCCGCCGCGAAGCGGAAAGCGAAGGGGAACTCCCGCATGCGCCCCCGCGAACAGCACCCGGGCATGCTGCCAGATGCTTAGCGCTGTAGCGGCGTACGCGGCTTGAAAGAGCCCCCCTGGGGGCTGGGCTAGGGGTAACTCGGGTACGGCGCTTAGGGGCCGAATGGGGGCCGCCTAGCCCTACCCCCGCCTGCCCGGGTGCGTGCCGATTGGGCTAAGCGGAATGGGCTGGACTCTCCCCGCGAGGTGGCAGAGCTGCACGGCGCACGGTGCGTCCGGCCGACCGGCGGACAGGACGGCCCGTGCGCGGCCCCCACTGGCCCCCTGCCGCCCCGGGGCGGCCGGGGCGTCTCTGGGCAACGGTCAATCGTGTTCGTCGCTTAGCGAGCGAATGAGCAACGTTCAATGTCATTGGACATTCACTGCTCTAACTGAGGGTGACCAGACCCGGGGGTTGGCCCGGCTTCTATAGGGGTTACCGAACGCGTGGGGTTAGCACCAGAGCGTTTGTACGGGTTTACAGGTCGCCACGATAGACAGAGAGTTACCATCGCCCGTTGACGCCCTTTCCGGTTCGACTGGAAAGGATGCCATTACCTTTCCCGTCGCTTGTCATTTCTGGTGTCACCGGTTGACGTGACGGTGTAATCACTAAGCCCCGGGTGCCTAGCGCTTTACGCGCCGGGCAGCCCGGGGTTTTACGTGTTTACGAGGGTTGTGCAGCGCTGCACAAGTCGCGGGGCTCCCGTGTTGACAACTCGCGGGGGTCTGTAAGGCAACTTGCACACCCCCGCGTAAGTGCCTCACGCGACACCGTTTCCGCCGTTCTCTGCCGGGTTGACGCGGGGGATTTCGGGTGCTCTTATGGCTGACACAAGATGGCCCCGAAACCGTGTTGCAGCACGGTCCGGGGCCTAGGGGATCAACCTGTCTGGAGGCTTCACCCCATGGCCAGTGAGTTTAGCGTGTCCGCGTTCAATGGTGACAACTCGGCGGACTATGGCATTCCGTCGCAAGTGACTGACGCGGCAAAGGTTGACGTTCTCGCGGAAATCGCGAGTGACCTTCTTGCCGCGATGGTCAATGACGGACGGATGTCGCGGGCGGAAGAACGCGAGTGGCGGGCGCAGATTGACGCGGTGGTGTTGGACCGGCCGGAACTGATCGAGCCGGGCGGAACGGTCATCCGTGAGGCGGAAGACATCACGTTCGCGGCTTCCCGCGACTAGCAGGCACACAGAAGCCCCCGGGTTCCGTCCCGGGGGCTTCTGTAATGTCTGCGGGTTGTGCAGCGCTGCGCAATGGCTAGGTGTTGTCTGCTGGGGGCTTGGCAAGGAACGTCCCGCGTCCCCGTGTGGTCACCACAAGTCCGCGCTGTGACAACTCGCGTAGCGCGTCGGAAACGGTCGTGTGACTGACGCCGTATTCATCCGCGAGCGTGCGAACGCTGGGCAGTCGGCGGACCCATTCCCCGGCCGCGATTCTGCCCGCGAGATGATCGGCCACTTGCCGCCATAGCGGCTCGGGGCCGTCAAGGTCGATCAGCACGGTTCCACACTACGGACAGCCCGAACCCGCCTTACGGTCTGACCAGTGCTTACACCGCTGACAGTGCTGACAGTGCGGACTATGGTGAGGGGCTGGAAACGAAGCGACCCGCCCGACGCTCGGAACGCCGGACGGGTCTAGCGAGGCTCGCGAAGGGAGCCCCACATGGCCAACAAGACTACGGGCGGGGAAGTGTCCGCGCGGTGGTACGAACCGGCCCAAAGCGAGGATGGCGGGCACTGGTCCGCGACCCTGCGTGTGCCGCTACTTCCGTCCGAGACGGCCGGGCTCGAATCCCAGGTGTTCGGCCCTACGCGGGAGTTCTGCGTGGCTGAGACGGAACGTGCGGACATCCTGTGGTACCGCTACCCGTCGCGGGGCGGGGATGACGCGCGTTGCCGTGCCCGCCTTGCATGGCTGCGGTCCGGTGGCAAGGAAGGCGCGGCGCTGTGAGCGCGGGCGCGGTGGTGACGCTAGCGATGTGGGGGACGGTCGCGGCGGCGACCGGGTTCCTAGTGGCGGGTGTGCTGGCACTGGCCGTTGACCGGCGGCCCCGGCGGTACCACGGGCGGCATCGCGCGATGTGGTGACCGTCCCGCGTAGGGCACGCGAGCGGCCCCCGTTCCCTGTTTCGGGCGCGGGGGCCGTCCCGCGTCTGAGCCCGTGCGTGTTACGGTGCGGTTCTTGGGTTCCTTTGGTGAAACCGGCGGGAACCGGGACCGGCAAGACCACGCTGCTCAGCAGTTTGCTCTCCTTGGCCGACCCAGGGGAGCGGCTCCTGCTGGTCGAGGACTCCGCCGAGCTGCGCCCGACGCACCCCCACGTCGTCCGCCTGGAAGCCCGCCCGCCCAACGTGGAGGGCGCGGGCGGCGTCACGCTGAACGACCTCGTTCGCCAAGCCCTCCGCTTGCGCCCGGACCGCCTGGTGGTCGGCGAGGTCAGAGGTGCCGAGGTCGCGGACCTGCTCCAGGCGTTGAACACCGGCCACGAGGGCGGCTGCGGCACATTGCACGCCAACACCGCCGCCGACGTCCCGGCCCGGTTGGAGGCGCTGGCGTGCGCCGCCGGCCTCTCCCGCGAAGCGGTCCACAGCCAGCTCGCCGCCGCGCTCGACATCGTCGTCCACCTGGTCCGCGAACCCGGCGGCGGCCGTCGCCGCGTCGCCGAGGTCTGCCTGCTGCGCCGCGCCGCCGACGGCCTGGTCGGCGTCCTGCCCGCCGTCACGTTCACCGCCGCCGGCCAGACGATCGCCGCTGCGGGTGCCGACGCCCTGGCGGCCCGGCTGGGGTGGACGCCATGACCGCCGCGACCGGGCTCGCCGTCCTCTTCTCCGCCGCGTCCGCCTGGCTGCTGCTCGGCCCGTCCCCCGCCGGCCTGCGCCTCGCGCGCATCGCCGACCCGGCCCCCGCACCCCTGGCCCCAGCCCTCCGCACCCGCATCGAAGTGCTCAGGGAACGCCGGACCCGGCCCGCCCGTCGCCGCACCTCGATCATCGAGCTGTGCGACGGGATGGCCGCCGAACTGGCCGCCGGCCGCACCCCCGAAGAGGCGTTCACGCTGTCCGCTGCCGTCCTCGACCCGCACGTGGCCGCGGAACTCCTCACCCCCGGCCGCCCGCCCCCGTCGATCCCCGACCACCTGGCCGGACTGGCCCGCGAGCCCGGCGCCGAGGGCCTGCGCCTCCTCGCGGCCTGCTGGCGCATCGGCACCGAACGCGGCGGCACCCTCGCCACCGTCCTGGACGGCCTGGCCGCCGCACTCCGCGACGAAGAAGCCCAACGCCAGGACGTCTCGGTCCAGCTGGCCGGCCCCCGCGCGACGGCCCGCCTCCTCGCCGCGCTCCCGCTCCTGGGCGTCGGCATGGCCGCCGCACTGGGCGCCCATCCCCTCACCTTCCTCTGCGGCTCCCTCCCCGGCCTCGCCTGCCTGTTCACGGGCCTCGCCTTCAACGCGACCGGCCTCTACTGGACCCGCCACCTCGCCAGAACCGCCGAGTCACCCACCTGACCCACACCTGACCAACAACGCAGCAACCCGCCCCCGCCACCATTCCAACGCCACCGCGACACCCTCAGACGCACCAAAGGCCCGCGCCAACGCACCAGCGTCACACTCCGTGAGGCCGAGCCACGACCGCCGAACCATTCACCCGACAACCAGCAACACCGTCTAGAACGCCCCGACGCAGCCGACAACCCAACCCCGCCTCGATGCCCCAGATCCCAGGCGCACAAAAAGGCCTGGCAACGCCGACAGAAGCAGCGACGCGCCCTATACGAGGCTGGCCATGCCCACGCCTTACTCACCCTCCTCCAGTAACGGCACCCCTCAGCCGCACAGCAAGCGACGTCGCAAGCACTGCGACAACGCCTCGGTGCCCCCCCGACTGACACATCGAAGGAGCTAGGCGGTGCAGATGAAGCAGCAAACCGCCCCGTGAGGCCGTCCCACCCCGCCGCGCTCACCCTCACAAGCCCCGATACCGCACCGGCCGGCCGCTCAACAACCTCGCCAGCATGACGACGACGCTCGGTGGCCCACGCCTACAAGCGCATCGACGGAGCCCGGCAGTGCAGATGAAGTAGCAAACCGCCTCGGTGGTGTCGGCCCACACCCGCCGCGTCGCTCACGCTCACCAGCCCTGACAGCGGCGCCGCTCAACGATGCGACCTCGCCAGTGTGGCGACGACGCTCGGTGGCCCACATCCACAAGTGCATCCAAGGAGCCTGGCAGTGCAGATGAAGTAGGAAATCGCTTCGTGGGGGTCGGCCCACCACCGCCGTGTCGCTCACGCTCACCAGCCCTGACAGCGGCGCCGCTCAACGATGCGACCTCGCCAGTGTGGCGACGACGCTCGGTGGCCGGCGCCCGGGAGGGCATCGAAGGAGCGCGGCGGTGCAGATGAAGCAGCGACGCTTCTGATGATGCCGTCCCGCACCGCTGCGTCGCTCACCATGACCAAATCCACTAGCAGCACCAGCCAGCCCAGCGCCCGGCCCCGCACCGGGTAGGGCCGCGCCCCACGTGCGGCGAAGGAGCAGCGACGCGTCCGATGAGGTTGAGCGTGGCCGCCGTGCCGCTCACTGACAAGGACGAGACGAACCGCACTCACACCCAGGACGCTGCCACCGCGAGTGGGCGACGGGCCGCGCCGCTGGCAGCTCGCTAAGGACCGAGATGCAGGTGGCGCCCCGCGCCGGGGAGGGCGACGACGCTTCGGTGCTCCAGGTTCGGCGGACGAACAGCGACTCGCCGCCTCAGCGGCTGCCGCAGCAGTGCTGGGACGGGTCGTTTCAGCACGTCGGGCCGCAGCCGCCGCAGACCCGACAAGGCGGCTTCGGAACATCGGACCGCAGCCGCCGCAGACCCGACAAGGCGGCTTCGGAACGTCGGGCGACAACCGCGTGGACCCGACAGGGGCAGCCAGGCGCATCGCGCGAAGGCGGCTCGGGCGGCGAGCTGAGGGCATGAGAAACGGAGGAACGATGGTGACGTTCATGGTGATGCTCTGCGCGGCGGCGTCGGGCTTCCTTCTCCCACAGGGAGCGAACGCGGCCGGACGTCGACTCGGTGGGCAGTTCGACCAGGCGCCGCCGAGGCCGCGAACACGCGACCCGGACGTCTCAGATTTCACCCGAGCGCGGCATGCGGAGAACGGGGACGCCAAGGAGCGTGCCGAAAGCGGGCGGCGCGAGGCGACGTTGCGGCGGGCTGCGTGCTTGGCGGCCGGTGTCCTGTGCTGGGTGGCCTTCGGTGGGCTGATGGGTGGAGCGCTCGGCGTCGTCGTTGCCGCAGCCGTCCGGTACTCCTTCGGGCGGCTAGGAAGTGCCGACCGGCGACGACGGCAGTCCCGACTCATCGCGGACCTTCCGGTCGCCGTGGACCTCCTTGCCGCGTGCCTGCGCGGCGGTGCCCCCTGGCACGACGCCGTCGAGGCCGTCGCGGACGCGGTCAGCGGCCCCCTTGGTGCGGAACTGCGCGGTGTGGCCGTCCAGATCCGTCTCGGCGCCGACCCCGTGGACGCATGGCTCGCGCTCACTGAGGAGCCGGTCCTGGCGCCCTTGGCTCGCACCGCCGTTCGGGCCGTCTCCAGCGGCGCGGCCTTGGCGCCGTCCCTCGGACGCCTCGCGCGGGATCAGCGGCGCGTGGCGCGCACGGCGGCGGCCGCGCGCGCCCGCGCCGCGGGCGTGCGGGCGCTCGCACCGCTGGGGCTGTGCTTCCTGCCCGCGTTCGTCCTGCTCGGAGTGGTGCCGGCGATCGCCGGAATCGCCTCGACCATCCTCCTGCCGTGGTGACCGCGTCGAGTTATCCACAGAACGCGGTTCACCTGGTGACCGGATCCGCCGCACCCGAGCCTGGGATCAGACGCGATCGGGCGTCCCCAAGGAGAACAAGGAGGCCCCATGCGGGCGAAACAGATGGTGGTGCGGAGATGGCGACGCCTTTCCGGAGACCGAGGAATGTCCACCGCCGAATACGCCGTCGGCACCATCGCCGCCGCGGCGTTCGCGACCCTGCTCTTCAAGATCGTCACGAGTCCGGAGGTCCACACCATGCTCACCGGGATCATCAAGAAGGCCCTGCAGATGGCCGGGTAGGCCGTGGTGCCCGTGACCGGGGCATGGTGACGGCCGAGATCGCGCTGGCACTGCCCAGCCTGGTGCTCGTCACCGCCATCGCGCTCTGGGGCGTGGCGGTCGCGTCGGCCCAGCTCACCTGTATCGACGCCGCGCGGACCGGTGCACGGGCGGCGGCACGCGGCGAGTCTCTCGCCGCAGTGCGGGAGCTGGTGGTCAAGGCGGTCCCACCGCACGCCACGGTGACGGTCCACCGCGACGCCGCGACCGTCGAGGTCGACGTCTCCGCGCCGGTCGAACCCCCCGCCGCTACCGGCCTGCCGCCCCTGACCGTCCACGCCCATGTCGCCGCCGCCACAGAACCAGGTGCCGCAACCGACCCCACCCCCGCGACATGACCACCCCGCGCCCCCAGGCATGGCACGGCGCAACGTGTCGAGTCGGGACGTCGTGTCGAGTCGGGACGTCGTGTTGGGCCGGGACGTCGTGTTGGGCCGGGACGTCGTGTTGGGCCGGGACGTCGTGTCGGGCCGGCCGTCGTGTCGGGCCGGCCGTCGTGTCGGGCTGGCCCTCGTGTCGAGTCGGCCGTCGTGTCGAGCCCGAACATCGTGTCGAGTCGGCCGCTGTGTCGAGTTGGGATGTCGTGCTGATTCGGCCGCCGTGTCAGCTAGGAGGCGTGCCTAGGCGGACTCGCGTGCCGAGGTGGAACTGGGCGCCCACGACGGGACCGGGGGCGCGGTGAATCGGTGGGCCTTAGCGGAATTCGGCGTCACGGCGTGGCGAGGCGACGGCCGGGTGCTGCGGCAGGCGTAAAGGGGGCCTGGAGGAAGGGGGCGAGGAGAAGGCGGCGAGGAGAAGGGGGGTTGGTGGTGTTCTGGTGGGGCCTGGTTCTGGAAGGGGGTGGGGTGTGAGGTGCGGGCGGCGGGTTTGGGGGAGGTGGGGGTGTGATCGGGGGGCGGGGACTGTCTGGGTGGTGGCGTTCATGGTCGTTATCTGGGTCGGTGGTGTGGCGGCCGTCGGGGTCGGCGGGGTGCGGGCGGCGCGGCATCGGGGGGACACGGCGGCGGACCTCGCCGCGCTGGCCGGTGCGGCGCGGGCGGCGGACGGGGCGGCGGACGCGTGCGGGAGGGCGCGCGAGGTCGCGGCGAGGTCCGGGGCGCGGCTGGCGCGGTGCCGGGTCCGCGGCGAGGTCGTCGATGTCGAGGTGACGGTGGCGCTGCGAGTGCCGCTCGGGGGCGGTGCCGTCCGCGTCCGTTCGAGGGCCCGGGCTGGCCCCGTGGGGTCAGAGGGCGTAACCTGACCCGGCGCGACTCGTTGCACTGAGTGTCAATAGGGAGGTGCGTGAGGTGGACCCGGTATCCGCGACCTCTTTGTCATCTTCCTGTGATTTTTCCTACCGTCCGGTACGTTACGCTGCCCTGAGCCCATAGTCATCACTCGGCACAGTGCGCCCCGCGAGCGTCGTCCTCGGCGGGTGGAGATGCAGAACGCTGTCGAAGGGATTGAGGCCGTGACCATCATTCGCAGGATCGGTGCAGTCGCGCTCGCGGCTCCCCTTGCGATGAGCATCCCGGTTCTCGGGGCGTTGCCCGCGAACGCCGCGACGACGGCGGTGATCAGCCCCGCGAACGGCGCCGTCATCACCAGCGGGACGAGCGTCACCGTGAAGGCGCACTACGACTTCGCGCTGAAGATGCAGCTGCGCGTCGACGGTCCCGGGATCGGCGACACGTTCCTCAAGGAGAGCAGCTGGGCCGGCGACCTGTCGGCCCCGCTCGAGCTGCGCCGCAACGGCAAGTACAAGGCCTACCTCAAGGGCTCGATCACCAACCAGGTCTACGACTCCAACACCTTCACCGTGCGGATCGCGCCCGCCGCGCCGACCGGCGTCTCCGCGAGCGTGTCCGGCGGCAAGGTCGTGGTGAAGTGGAACCGCGGCTATGAGGACGACCTGCTCGGCTACTCCCTGTCGGGGTCTGGGGTCGGCTCGAAGTCGGGGTCGATGGGCTCGCTCTGCTCCGGGACGAGCTGCTCCGCCAGGCTGTCGCTGACGCGGTCGAGCGGGACGGTCTCCGTGGGCGTGCGGGCCCGGCGGTCGACCGGGACGGGCGGCTCGCTGTTCTCGTCCCCCACGACGGCCAGTGCCGTGGCGGGCGGCGCCACCGGGAGCCTGCCGACCGGTTCCGCGCCGTCGCTGCCGACCGGGACCACCGGACCGAGCACGTCCACCCCGCTGACGCCGTTCAACAACGAGTCGCCGGTCACGCTGCCGTCCGTCCAGCCCGACGGTGCGACGCCCGGCCTCACCTACCCCGCGCCGCAGATCGCGACGGACGCGCCGAAGGCCGTGAACGTCGCGGCGACCGACCGGCTGCAGTGGGGCAAGAGCGTCGGGATCGCGCTGGTCCTGCTGATCGTCGCGGCCCACCTCGGCACGTGGACGCGGCGGCTGCGCGTCGCCCAGGCCGGATCGAACAGCCTCGGGACGGCCGCGCGGATCGCGCGCGGCGGGACCGGGCGCAAGCGCGTCAAGAGCGCCCGCGAGCGGATCGCCCGCGCCGAGGCCATCGCCAAGACGGGGTCCGTGAAGGCGGTCGCGGGTGCCCGCGCCGGTGACACGAGGGTCCTCGGCGGAGCGTCGGCGGCCAAGGCGTCGAAGGCGAAGCCGAAGAGCAGGGCCGCGCGGCGTCCCGCGGCGCTGGGCAAGTCGGGCGGCGTGGACGTCCAGATCGCCAGGCCGTCCTCCGGGAAGGCCCCGGGCAAGCGCCGTTCCTCCGGCCGCGGACGTCGCCGCAAGTAGCTCCTCTCGCCCCATCGACCGGCCACGACGCGGGTGGGCGGCGGGCGTCGCATCGACGGTGCGGTGGGGCGGGGGAGTCAGGTGTGGTCTTGGACGGGGATTGAGAACGGTCTAGGCTGCCTTGCCAGTCGGATTCCCCCGCATTGTCCGGCACTGGAGAGGAGACCCTCCGCATGATCATTCTGGGGTTGGTCGTCACGCTCGCCGCCATCGCCGTGGCCGTGGCCGTCATCCTGGGCAACACCGGCGAGGTCCACGTGACCGCGTTCGGGCACGAGGTGCCCGGCGTCACGGAGCAGTGGCATCTGTTCCTGGCGGGCGTCGTCGTCGCCATCGTGTTCATGGCGGGCGCGGGGATCGCCGCCCTCGGGTTCCGGCGCAGCATGAACATCCGCAGGGAGCTGCGGGACCTGCGGGACGAGCACGAGGAGTCGCTGCAGACGCTGGAGCTCGAACGCCGCAAGCTTCAGCAGGCGCTGGCGCAGGCCCGCCGCGGGCTCGACGAGCAGCCGTCCGTCCCCGCGCAGCGCGTCGCACCGAACTAGGCGGTAGAGGGTAGGCGCTGCCCGTTTCCGGCCGTCGCGTCGACGTGCGCGGGCGTGCGGTCAGGGGGCGGCTTGCAGGAGGACGGCCAGGAGGGTCAGGGCGCCCTGCTTGTCGAGCGGGTCGTTGCCGTTGCCGCACTTGGGGGACTGGATGCAGGACGGGCAGCCGGAGTCGCACTCGCAGGAGGCGATCGCGTCACGGGTGGCGCGGAGCCAGGCGGCCGCGTCGGCGTAGCCGCGTTCGGCGAAGCCGGCGCCGCCCTCGTGCCCGTCGTAGACGAAGACGGTGAGCAGGCCCGTGTCGGGGTGGACGGCGGTGGAGACGCCGCCGATGTCCCACCGGTCGCAGGTGGCGTAGAGCGGGAGCAGGCCGATGGAGGCGTGCTCGGCGGCGTGCGCGGCGCCCGCGAGGTCGAGGTCGCCGAGGGCGTCGACCTGCGGGTCGGACAGCGTCCACCAGACGGCGCGGGTGCGCAGGGTGCGGGGCGGCAGGTCCAGGGGCTTCTCGCCGAGCATCTCGCCGGTCTGGACGCGGCGCATCTGGTAGGCGACGACCTGGCTGGTGACGTCGACGGTGCCGTAGCAGAGGGTCGCGTCGCCCCAGGAGGTGGAGCGGAGCGTCTCGGCGATGGTGATGTCGGTGACGTCGCGCGCGGTGGTGGAGTAGTCGGGGTCGGCGGCCTCGACGAGCGCGACGGAGTCGTCCAGGTCGAGGGTCTGGACGATGAACGAGTCGCCCTGGTGGATGTAGACGGCGCCGTCGTGGACGGTGGTGTGCGCGGACGCCTCGTCGACGGTGCCGAGCAGGCGTCCGGTGGCGGTCTCGACGACCTGGACGGGCGCGCCGCCCGCGCCGCGGATGTCGGCGAGGTCGCACGCCTTGTCGCGGCGCGTCCAGTACCAGCCGTTGGGGCGGCGGCGCAGGAACCCGCGGCGGACGAGGTCGGGCAGCAGGTCGGCGGTGGACGGCCCGAAGAGCGCGGCGTCGTCCTCGGTGAGGGGGAGTTCGGACGCGGCGGCGCACAGGTGCGGTTCGAGGACGTACGGGTTGTCGGGGTCGAGGACGGTCGCCTCGACCGGCGTCCCGAAGATCGCCTCGTGGTGGTGGACGAGGAAGGTGTCGAGGGGGTCGTCGCGGGCGACGAGGACGGACAGGGCGGCCTGCCCGGACCGTCCGGCGCGTCCGGCCTGCTGCCAGAGCGACGCGCGGGTGCCGGGCCAGCCGCAGACGAGGACGGCGTCGAGCCCGGACACGTCCACCCCGAGTTCGAGGGCGTTCGTGCTGGCCAGGCCCACGATGGAGCGGGAGCGCAGCGCGGCTTCGAGGGCGCGGCGCTCTTCGGGGAGGTAGCCCGCGCGGTAGGCGGCGACCTGCTCGGCGAGGGCGGGCGCGACCTCGTGGAGCGCGCGTTTCGCGCCGAGCGCGACGGACTCGGCGCCGCGCCGGGACCGGACGAACGCGAGGGTCTGGACGCCCTCGACGACGAGGTCGGCGAGGAGGTCGCCGGCCTCGGCGGTGGCGGTGCGGCGGACGGGGGCGCCCTGCTCGCCGCGCAGGTCGGTGAGGGGCGGTTCCCACAGCGCGAACGTGGCCGGTCCGCGGGGCGAGGCGTCGTCGTCGACGGCGACGACGTCGAGGCCGGTGAGGCGGGACGCGGTGGACGCGGGCTCGGACGTGGTGGCGGACGCCAGGATGAAGGTGGGGTCGGCGTGGTACCGGGCGCAGACGCGGCGGAGGCGGCGCAGGACCTGCGCGACGTGCGAGCCGAAGACCCCGCGGTATCCGTGGGCCTCGTCCACGATGACGTAGCGGAGGCGGCGCAGGAACGACGACCAGCGGGAGTGCCCGGGCAGGATCGACCGGTGCAGCATGTCGGGGTTGGTCAGCACGTAGTTGGCGTGCTGGCGGACCCAGGAGCGGTCGTCGCGGGGGGTGTCGCCGTCGTAGGTCGCGGCGCGGACGCGGGTGAGCCGCAGGGCGCGCAGCGCGCGGAGCTGGTCGGCGGCCAGCGCCTTCGTCGGCGACAGGTAGAGGATCGTCCCCTCGCGGCGGTGGTCGTCCTCGCCCGCATAGATCGCCTCGATGGAGGGCAGCAGGTAGGCGAGGGACTTTCCGGACGCGGTTCCTGTGGCGATGATCACAGAGCGGCCGGCGCGGGCGTGCTCCGCGGCGGCGGCCTGGTGCTCCCACGGGGCCTCGATACCGGCGGCGGCCAGCCGGTCCACGAGCAGCGGGGGCGACCATGACGGCCACGGTGCACGGCGGCCCTCACGTGCGGGAACACGCTCCACATGGGTGATGCGGTCCCGCCGCGACGGGTCGGCGAGCAGCCGGTCGAGAGGGGTTGAAGATCTTTGGGCGGCCATCAGGTTTTCAGTTTGCCAGCCGGGGCAAAACAACGGGAACGCCCCGGCGCCGGTGGGCCCGTTCCCCCTGTGCTCATCTGTGGATCAGCAGGTCAGACGGGACGGCGCGAACTTTCGCCCGACTGGTCGATAACGTGCGTGCGCCGCGCCGGAGCGTGGTTGAATCACGGCGATGTCTCGCCGCCCGGGCCGCCGCCGCGGAGCCCGGAGGGCGGGATCGGATTGTGCTGCACGGCGCTGGAGGATTTGTGGACCTGAAGGTGAACGACTACACCACCGACGATGGCCTCACCGTCATCAACGTGGAGGGCGAGATCGACGTCTACACGGCGCCGAAGCTTCGCGAGAAGCTCATCGACCTGGTCAACAAGGGCAAGTTCCACCTGCTCGTGGACATGGAGAAGGTCGAGTTCCTGGACTCGACCGGCCTCGGCGTCCTGGTCGGCGGGCTGAAGCGGGTCCGCGCGCACGACGGCTCGCTGGAGCTGGTCTGCACCCAGGAGCGCATCCTCAAGATCTTCCGGATCACGGGGCTGACCAAGGTCTTCGGCATCCACGACTCGATCGCCGAGGCCGAGGAGAAGCGCAAGGGCGCGAAGTAGGCGGCCTGACACCACGATGGCGACCGTTGAACTCTCCTTCAGTGCGCTGCCCGTCCACGTCCGGACCGCCCGGCTGATCGTGACCGCGGTGGCCCGCCGCAGCGGCGTCGCCGAGGCGCTGCTCGACGAGGTGAGGCTGGCGGTCGGCGAGGCGTGCTCGCGGGCCGTGGAGGCGCACCGCCTGCACTGCCCGGACGAGCCCGTCCGGCTCGAGCTGACCGGGGCGGGCCGCCGCTTCGAGGTCACGGTGAGCGACGCCGTGCCCGGGGACGACGCGGCGGGCGGGCCGCCGGCCCGGCCCGACGAGGACGACCTGGACTTCGATCTGGGCGAGGGCACCGCCGAACTCGGCCTGGCGGTCATCGCCGGGCTCGCCGACGACGTGGAGATCGCCACCACCCCGAAGGGCGTCCAGATCAGGATGAGCTGGCCGGCGGAGGCCGAGGCGACCATCTGACCTCGGCGCTGCCGGGGGGCGCTCCTCGGAACGCGCGCTCGCGCCCATCCCCCAGACCGCATGGCGAAGGCCCCGCTCCGGCGGGGCCTTCGCCGTCCCCGCCCCCAGCGTGACCCCGCGCCCGGCGTGACCCCGCGCCCGGCGTGACCTCGCGCCCGGCGTGACCTCGCGCCCGGCGTGACCCCGCGCCCGGCGTGACCCCGCGCCCGGCGTGACCCCGCGCCCGGCGTGACCCCGCGCCCGGCGTGACCCCGCGCCCGGCGTGACCCCGCCCCCAGCGTGACCCCGCCCCCAGCGTGACCCCCCGCCCGGCATCACCCCCAGCGCCCGGCGCTCCACGTTCCACGCCTCGCACCCGTGCCCCGTGCTCGGCGTCGGGCGGGGCGGTCAGGGAGTGAGGACGATCTTGCCCTGGGTGCTGCCGGACTCGACGAGCTCGTGCGCCTTCGCGGCGTCCGCGAGCGGCAGGACCTGGGCGACGTGCGGGCGGAGCAGGCCGTCCTCGACGAGCGCCGTCAGCGCTTCGAGGGCGGTGTGGTCGGGCTCGACGGTGATGCCCGCGAAGCGGCGCCCGGCAGCGGCGGCGGCGGCCGCGAGGGCGGCGTCCTCGCGGTCCACGGCGGTGACGAGGAGGCCGCCCGGCCGCAGGACGCGCAGCGAGCGCTCGCCGTACCCGCCGCCGACGGCGTCGTAGACGATGTCGAGGTCGCCGGTCGCCTCGGTGAAGTCGGCCGTCCGGTAGTCGATGACCTCGTCGGCGCCGAGCGACCGGACGAAGTCGTGCTTGCCGGCGCTCGCCGTCGCGACGACGTGCGCGCCGCGCGCCTTGGCGATCTGCACGGCGACATGGCCGAGGCCGCCGCCGGCGCCGTGCACGAGGACCCGGTCGCCCTCCCGCACTCCGGCGGCGTCCACGAGGCCCTGCCAGGCGGTGAGGCCCACGAGCGGCAGCGCGGCGGCCTCGACGTGGCCGAGTCCGGCGGGCTTGCGCGCGATCTGCCGCGACGGCGCCACGACGTACTCGGCGTAGCCGCCGGCGGCGCGGGGGAACAGCGGCATGCCGTAGACCTCGTCGCCCGGCTGGAAGCGCGTCACGCCCGGGACGACCTCCTCCACGACCCCGGACACGTCCCACCCGAGGACGAACGGCGGTTCGCCGAGGAGAGGGAACGAGCCCGCGCGGATGTAGGCGTCGACCGGGTTGACCGCCGTCGCGCGGACGCGGATGAGGACCTCGGACGGCAGGGGCACGGGGCGCTCGGTCTCGACGACTTCGAGGACCTCCGGGCCGCCGAAGGCCCGCTGGGTGACCGCACGCATGATGTCTCTCCTGGTGTGGGCGTGGACCTGACACCGATCACGCTACGGAGCGAGCTGGAGACGCTGAATGTCTCGCAGTCGCCGATTCATGTCCGTCCGTCTCGGGCCCCGCGTAGCATTCCGGGCATGGACGTGCTCAGTGAAGTGATCGCCTCGATGCGGACCGGCCTCCCGGCGGCGACGCGCACCGACGCGCGCGCCCCCTGGGCCATGCGGCTCCGCCCCGTCGCGGGCCCCGGATTCCACGTGATCCTGGAGGGCGCCTGCTGGCTCGTCCCTCCGAGCGGGCCGAGCGGGCCGAGCGAACTGGGCGGGGTCGGGGAGGCGGGCGAGCCCGTCGAGCTGGCCGCGGGCGACGTGGTGTTCCTGCGGTCGGGGCGGGAGCACGTCCTCGCGGACGATCCGGCCACGACGCCGACCAGGCTCCACACCGGGCCGGATGGGGGCGGCGGCTTCGGCGAGCTGACCATCGAGGGGCCGGGGGCGCGGACGGTCATGCTGTGCGGGGCGTACGACCTCGACCAGGCGCGCCCGCATCCGCTGCTGCGCGGCCTGCCGCCGGTGATCCACGTGCGGGCGCGGCACGGCCGGCATCCGGAGCTGCGCTCGGCGGTGGCGCTGCTCTGCGCGGAGCTGTCCGGCGGGCGGCCGGGCGCGGACGGGATCGTCCCCCCGATGATCGACGTGCTGCTGTTCTACGTCCTGCGGGCCTGGCTGGACGAGGCGGACGCCCCGGACGGCTGGGCGGCGGCGCTGACCGACCCGGGCATCTCGCGCGCGCTCAAGGCCATCCACGAGGAGCCCGGACGGCCGTGGACCGTGGAGGCGCTCGGCCGGTGCGCCGGGCTGTCGCGGGCGGCGTTCGCGCGGCGGTTCGCGGCGCTGGTCGGGGAGCCGCCGCTGGCGTACCTGACGCGCTGGCGGATGACGACGGCCGGACGGCTGCTGCGGGAGACGCGCGACCCGCTGAGCGCGGTGGCGGAGCGGACGGGGTACACGTCGGAGTTCGCGTTCGCCAAGGCGTTCAAGCGGGAGTTCGGCGTGGCGCCGGGCGGCTACCGCAAGTCCGCCGCCCGCCCCCGCTCCGCCTGACCCCGCCCCCGCACCCGCACCCCGAACTCCGCGCCGCCCGGCTGCGGCGTCCGGCCGCGGCGTCCGGCCGCGGCGTCCGGGTCGTGTGGAAATGGGGCCTGTGGGGGCGGTGGGACCCCCGGGACGGAGCACTCGCCGGCGTGTGAGATTCTCTTCCAGGAATGATCTTGAATCGTCCGGATTTGGGCCTGGACATATTGCGTGATAATGCCTAGCTTAATTACCGAGCGGCGCGTGTGGCGCCGCCGGACGGCGCTGACCGCGGCCCTGTCAACCCGGCCGCGGGGTAAGACCATGCTTACCTCGGCTGACCTGCGGAAATAGCGGCCGACCCGGTTCAAAGGTCAAATTACGGCGTAATGCGGATTGCTTTTCCGTGACATCCTCATTAAGGGTCTGGCGCCCTTCTCATTCGCCCTTCGCCTGCGTAGACTCCCCGCACCCGCGCTGCCGTGCGAGGCGTTCGAAATCAGGACTCGCGGGGTAGGCGGTAAAGATCGTCTTTTGACGGTCGGATCGCAACGCCCCTGTCGAGGAGGACGGATGTCTGGGCTTTCCCTGTCGAGCCCGGCCACTGCAGCAGCAGACGTGGATCTCGGCGGCGGCGACCTGTCACTGGTCGTCGTCGTAGCCGTGGTCGCACTGCTGGCACTGGCCGTCGCCGCGGGTCTGGTACGCGATGTACTGGCCGCTGGTCAGGGCACCGAGAAGATGCAGGAGATCGCGCGCGCGGTCCAGGTCGGCGCGAGCGCCTACCTGAAACGCCAGTTCCGCACGGTCGCCGTCTTCGTGGTGCTCATTCCGCTGGTGCTGCTGCTCCTGCCCGCCGACTCCTGGAGCGAGCGCATCGGGCGGTCGGTGTTCTTCGTCATCGGGGCGGTGTTCTCGGCCGTCACCGGCTTCACCGGGATGTGGCTGGCGGTCCGCGGCAACGTGCGGGTCGCGGCGGCGGCCCGCGAGGAGGGCGGCGAGAAGACCGCGATGCGGATCGCGTTCCGCACCGGCGGCGTCGCCGGCATGTTCACCGTCGGCCTCGGGCTGTTCGGCGCGGCGGTCGTCGTGCTGGCCTACCAGGGCGACGCGCCGAAGGTCCTGGAGGGCTTCGGCTTCGGCGCCGCGCTGCTCGCGATGTTCATGCGGGTCGGCGGCGGCATCTTCACCAAGGCCGCCGACGTCGGCGCCGACCTGGTCGGCAAGGTCGAGCAGGGCATCCCGGAGGACGACCCGCGCAACGCGGCGACGATCGCCGACAACGTGGGCGACAACGTCGGCGACTGCGCCGGCATGGCCGCGGACCTGTTCGAGTCGTACTCGGTGATGCTGGTCGCCGCGCTCATCCTGGGCACCGCGGCGTTCGGCACGCAGGGCCTGGTGTTCCCGCTGCTGGTGCCGATGATCGGCGTCATCACCGCGGTGATCGGCATCTTCGCGGTGATGCCGCGGGACGGCGACCGGTCCGGGATGTCGGCGATCAACCGCGGCTTCTTCATCTCCGCGGTCATCTCCGCGGTGCTCGTCGCGATCGCCGCGTTCGCCTACCTGCCCTCGTCGTTCGCCGACCTGGACGGCGGCATCCACAACGTGGACGCCGACCCGCGCTGGGTGGCGCTCGGCTCGGTGATCATCGGCATCGTGCTGGCGAGCGCGATCCAGCTGCTCACCGGCTACTTCACCGAGGTGAACCGCAAGCCGGTGCGGGAGGTCACCGACAGCTCCCGGACGGGCCCGGCGACCGTCATCCTGTCCGGCATCTCGCTCGGCCTGGAGTCGGCGGTCTACACGGCGCTCGTCATCGCCGGGGCCGTCTACGGCGCGTTCCTGCTCGGCTTCGGCAACACCACCGTCGCGCTGTTCGCGGTGGCGATGGCCGGCACCGGGCTGCTCACCACCGTCGGCGTGATCGTGTCCATGGACACCTTCGGGCCCGTCTCCGACAACGCCCAGGGCATCGCGGAGATGTCCGGCGACGTCCAAGGCGAGGCCGCGAAGGTCCTGGAGCGGCTGGACGGGGTCGGCAACACCACCAAGGCCATCACCAAGGGCATCGCGATCGCGACGGCGGTGCTCGCGGCGACCGCGCTGTTCGGCTCGTTCGGGACGGCCGTCAACTCGGCGCTCGCGGACGCGTCCAAGTCCGCGAAGGACGCCATCGGGTCGCAGTTCAACCACGGCATCAACCTGTCGATCGACAACCCGAACGTGCTGATCGGGCTGATCATCGGCGCGGCCGTGGTGTTCCTGTTCTCCGGCCTGGCGATCATGGCGGTGGGCCGGGCGGCCGGACGGGTCGTGGTGGAGGTGCGCGAGCAGTTCCGCACCAAGCCCGGGATCATGGACTACACCGAGAAGCCGGACTACGACCGGGTCGTGGACATCTGCACCCGGGACGCGCAGCGCGAGCTGGCCACCCCCGGCCTGCTGGCGATCATGACGCCGATCGCGGTCGGGTTCGCGCTCGGGTACGCGCCGCTCGGCGCCTACCTCGGCGGCGCGATCGCGGCCGGGGTGCTGATGGCGGTGTTCCTCGCGAACGCCGGCGGCGCCTGGGACAACGCGAAGAAGGTCGTCGAGGAGGGCTTCCTCGGCGGCAAGGGCAGCGAGGCGCACGCGGCGACGGTGATCGGCGACACGGTCGGCGACCCGTTCAAGGACACCGCCGGCCCCGCGATCAACCCGCTGATCAAGGTGATGAACCTGGTCGCGCTGCTGATCGCGGACGCGGTCGTGACCTACGCCGACAACTACGCGCTGCGGGCCGGCGTGACGGTCGTGGCGGTCGGCATCGTCGTCGCGGCGATCGTCGTCTCCAAGCGCCGCGCGGACCCGATCGCCCCGTCGGCCGGCGCGGGCGGCGGGGCCGCGAACCCCACCGCGGCCAAGGGCGGCGGCGCGGCGGGCGGCGAGACCGAGGGCGGCGGCGCGAAGGGCGGCGCCGTCGAGGCCACCGCGCCCGAGCAGGCGCCGGCCCCCGCGGAGGAGGCGGTCGCGGTCGAGGCGAACGGCTCGGCGGCGTCCGGCAAGGCCGACGAGTCGCCGGCCGGGGCGTCCTGACCCGTCCGGGATCCGAGGGGCCGGTGGCGTCGCGCCACCGGCCCCTTTCGCGTTTCCCCCGGGTGGTGTCCGGACCACGCGGCACCGGTCGTACGCTGTACGCGGGAACGCGACCGAGAGACGGGAGGCGCTGTGGCGAGCGGCGACAAGCCGGCCTTGTCCGGCGGTAAGGGCTTCGCCCTGGTGCTCTGCGGGATGCTCGCCATCCTGCTCGCCCTGTGGGGGCTGGCGGCGCTGGTCGCGCCGTAGGGTGGCGGCATGCCGACGCTGATCGTGCTCCGCCACGCCAAGGCCGTCGCGGGCTTCGGGACGGCCGACATCGACCGCGCCCTCGACGGCCGCGGGCGCCGCGACGCCGCGGCGGCCGGGGAGTGGCTGCGCGCGGAGGGCCTCGCCCCCGCGCGGGTGCTGTGCTCCCCCGCCGTCCGGACGCGGGAGACGCTCGACCTGCTCGCCGTCCGGCCGCCCGCCGGGACGGCCTTCGAGCCGACGATCTACGACAACGACCCGGACCTGCTGCTGTCCCTGGTCGCGGAGGTGCCGGACGACGCCGGGACGGTCCTGCTCGTGGGCCACAACCCGGCGGTGCACCAGTTCGTCCACGACCTGACCGGGCGGGCCCCGGACCGGTTCCCGACCTGCGCGCTCGCGGTCGTGGAGCTGCCGGGCGCGTGGGCGGACGTCCGGCCCGGCCTCGGCACCCTCGTCACGTTCCGGACCCCGAAGGACTGACCGGCGCGGCGTCCGGCCGGGCGGCGTCCGGCCGGGGCGCGGGCGGGTTCTGGCCGACCGCCGCCAGCGACGCGTCGATCACCCGGCCGATGTCGCGGCGCAGCGACCGGACCGTGTACCGGGTCCCGGACACCTGCGCCAGGGCCTGCCGCAGCGGGGTGAGCTCCTCCCGGCCGACGCCCGAGCTGATCTCGGCGCGGCGCCGCTTGGTGAGCGTCTTCAGGTAGTCGTCGAGGCCGGCGAGCTCCTCCTCCAGCTCCGCGGCGGGCGAGCGGTTCCGCAGCTCCTCGTCGTCGGGGTCCTCCAGCAGCCCGGCGGCCTCCTCCAGCTGGTCGGCGAGCCGGTCCAGGATCTCCGGCACCGGCCCGGCGTCGACGGCCTCCTCCCGGGTCACCCGGGAGACCGCGATCAGGTGGTCGCGGACGCGGTGCGCGGCGCGGACGGCGTCGCGCAGCCGGCCGATCTGCGCCGTGTCGGGCACCCGCTCGTGCGTCAGCCGGTCCCGGGTCTCCGCGACGGCCTCGGCGGACCGCTCGGCGGTGACGACCTTCTCCTGCGGCAGCCGGACCCGCTCGCCGCCCACCACGTCCGCCGCCGCGCGGACGAGGTCGGCGTGCACCGCCATCATCCGGCCGAGCTGGACGGGCAGCCGCTCCAGGTGCCCGGCGGGCCACAGCAGCCGGACGGCGAGGAACGACAGCACGGTGCCCCCGGCGACCAGGCCGATCCGCTCGCCCGCGATGCGCCAGTCGGAGGGCGCGGAGAAGTCGAGCAGCATCATCGCCAGCGGCGTGCCGAACAGCCCCCAGTAGGCGAAGTTGATCGGCCGCAGCGCGAACCCGGCGAGCGCGAAGACGAAGGCGATCACCGCGACGAGCGGCTGCGTCGGCGCCAGCGTCAGCACGACCGCGGCGACCACCGATCCGGCGGCGGTGCCGCCGACGCGCTGCACCAGCCGCTCGACGGTCTCCCCGTACGTCGCGCGCAGGCTCAGCATCGCGGTGATCGTCAGCCAGTGGCCGTGCGGGATGTGCAGCCCCGCGGCCAGCGCCATCGACACGACGGCGGTGACGTACACCCGCGTGATCTGCCGGAACATCGGCGAGCGGGTGCGGACGGCGCGGCGTATCCGGGCCAGCTCCGCCCTCGGGTCCGGCGCGCCCGGCATCCGCGGCGGCCCGATCCCGATCCGCAGGCCGCCCGCGATGGTGCGGCGCGCCGAGGCCGTCTCGCCGGCGATGCGGTCGATGGAGCGCCGCACCTGCCCGATCAGCGACACCGCGATCAGGTCCTCGTCGCCGGCGAGCCCGGCGCGCCGGATCTGCTCCGACAGCCGCCCCATCCGGCGGACGGCCCCGGACTCCTCGCCGCCGAGCGGCGCCTCCCCGTTGGTGGCGATCGCGCCCGCGAGCAGCCGCAGCCGCGCCGCGAGCGCGGACACGGCGGTCTGCGTCTCCAGCGTCCACTCGCGGTCCGGCGGGTAGTTCTTCGCGGCCTCCAGCACCGCCTGCAGCGTGACCGTCTCGTGCAGGACGCGGCCCAGCGCGTCGATCAGCCGTTCCGGCCGGGTCGGCTCGTCGCTGGCCCGCCCCCGCCCGGACCGGTACAGGCCGTAGGTGGCGCGGGCGTCGGTGAGGGCCTCGGACGCGGCGCGGCGCCGCTCCTCCCAGTCCGGCATCCGGGTGACGGCCATCAGGTCGGGATTGGTGAGCTCGACGGCGTTCAGCGCGCTCGGGTCGGGGGCGCCGACGTCCTGCGCGACGGCGTCGAGGGCCTCGGCGACGCGGTCGGCGGCCTCGGCGAGGGCCTCCCGCAGCGGCCGGAGCCGCCGCACCGGCCACGGGACCAGCAGCAGTCCCATGGTGAGGAGCCCGCCGATCAGCTCCAGCAGCCCGACGCCGATGACGTCGGCGGACGGCGGCCGGATCGCGCTCAGCAGCACCGCGAGCCCGGCGGTCGACCCGATCCGCGGCACCCCGACGCCGAGCGCGATGAGCGGCGGCACCACGATCACCGCCGGCCACGCGTGCCCGCTCAGCAGCCCGCCGACCGCGGATCCGACCGCGACCATCAGCACGCCGCTCGCGAGGTCCCGCGCCCGGTTGCCGTACGGGCCCTCGGGCGCGCGCAGGGCCACCAGGTACGCGCCGAGCGCGATCATGGAGCCCTGGGCGGGGCGGCCCGTCAGCGACCCGGCGAGCAGCGGGATCGCGATGGCGAGCGCCGCCGCCAGCCCATAGAACGGGGCCGACTGCCCGTTGATCTGGGCGTACGCCGACCGCGCACGCTTCAGCACCGCTCCGGCTCGCCTTCCCGACTCGTCCCGCCGGTCCCGGCGGGTGCCGGTGACCGCATACCGGCACTCCTACCCCGAAACCCCCGCGATGATCGTTCCGGGCCGGTCCGGGCTGGGGCCGAGCGGGGCGGCGGGCGTGGGGATCAGAGGTAGGCGGCGGTCTCGCGCACCGTGCCGAACCGGGGGAAGATCCGCCGCACCGTGAACTCGTGCTCGTCGGCGGCGAACCCGGACATCGCGTCGGACGCGAACTCGACCTCGTAGCCGTGGTCGTCGGCCGCCCGCGCGGTCGACTCGACGCCCATCGTCGTGACGAGCCCGCCGAGGACGAGGGTGGTGGCCCCGCGCTCCTGCAGCCGCTGGTGGAGGTCGGTGCCGTGGAACGCGCCGACGGTCCGCTTCACCACGAGGATGTCGCCCGGTTCGGCGAGCCCGTCCGCGAGGCCGCTGCCGGGCGGCTGCTCCGCGACGCCCGGCCGCTCCGCCCGCACGAGCGCCACCGGGAGGCCCTTCGCGCGGAATGCCGCCGCGAGGGACCGGCACCGTCCGAGCACCTCGTCACCGGAGTGAGGGGCGAGGGGGAGGGCCACGATGCGGGGCATCAGGTCGATGAGCACGAGCGCGGAGGGCATGATCGTCACCCTAGGCCCGGACGACCGCCGGAGGTGCCCGCTCGGACCGCCGGAGGCGCCCGCTCGGACCGCCGGAGGCGTCCGCTCGGACCGCCGGAGTTGACCCTGACGTCGCGGGAGGGTCGACGATCGGGACCCATGAGCGAGTACCTCAGCCCCGTTCCGATGCCGGTGCCGGACGCGAAGCCCGCGGAGATCTACCGCGAGATCTACGGCATGCCGATGTTCGTCACCGTGCCCGCCCGCGACCTCGCGGCCTCCAAGGACTTCTGGATCCGCGGGCTCGGCTTCGTCGACCTGTTCTCCGTCCCGGACCGGGTGACCCACCTGCGGCGATGGGCGTTCCAGGACGTCCTGCTGGTGCCCGGCGAGCCGGCCGGCGCGGCCACGGCGGTGAGCGTCAGCTTCGCCTGCGTGCTCGGCCAGATCGACGAGATCGCCGCGCGCTGCGAGGAGCTGGCGCCGGGATGCACGAAGGGGCCGGTGGACAAGCCGTGGAACTCCGTCGAGCTGGAGGTCGTCACGCCGGAGAACGCGCGGGTCGTGATGACGGCCGCCCGGCCCCTCGACCCGGACGGCCCGCAGGCCGCCTGGATGCGGGAGGCGGGCTTCGAGGTCCCGCGGCCGTGAGCGGCCCCGTCACCGGCCTGGTGCACACTGGGCCGGTGACGTATCCCGAGGCGGACGGGCTGACCGTCGGACGGGCCGCCGCGCTGGTCGGGGTCAGCGTCAAGACGCTGCACCACTGGGACGCGGTCGGCCTCGTCCGCCCGAGCGGGCACACCCCGGCGGGGTACCGGGTGTACTCGGCGGACGACATCGCTCGCGTCCACCGCGTGCTGGTCTACCGGGAGCTGGGGTTCCCGCTCGCCGAGATCGCCCGGATCCTCGACGACCCGTCCGCCGACGCCCGCGACCACCTGCGGCGGCAGCGGGCGCAGCTGGAGCGCCGCGCCGGGCGGCTCCGGGAGATGGCCCGCGCCGTCGACCGCATGCTGGAGGCGCTGGACGCCGGGCTGCGGCTGACGCCGGAGGAGCAGGTCGAGATCTTCGGCGCCGACTGGCGCCCGGAGCGGGTCGGGGAGGCCCGCGACCGCTGGGGCGGCACCGCGCAGTGGACGCAGTACGCCGAACGCGCCGCCCGGATGACGCCGCGGGACTGGAAGGACGTCGCGGCTCGGACCGAGGCCCTCAACGCCGACCTCGCCGCCGCCTGCCGCGCCTGCGTGGCCCCCGGGTCCGCCGAGGCGAACACGCTGGCGGAGCGGCACCGCGCGCTGCTGGGCACCTATTTCGACTGCACCCACGCGATGCACGCGTGCCTCGGGCGGATGTTCGCCGAGGACCCCGGCTTCGCCGCCTACTTCGACGGCATCGAGCCGGGCCTCACCGCCTGGCTCCGCGACGCGATCTTCGCGAACGCCGAATCCCGCGGCGTCGACCCCGCCACGGCCGCCTGGGAGTGATCCCCCGGCTCAGTCCTGCCGGACGGCGTCGGCGGCGTCGGCGGCCTCGACCTCCTCGCGGGAGATCCCGAGGAGGAAGACGATCGTGTCCAGGTACGGGACATTGACGGCCGTGTCGGCGGCCTCGCGGACGACGGGCTTGGCGTTGTAGGCGACGCCGAGGCCCGCGGCCTGGAGCATGTCGAGGTCGTTGGCGCCGTCGCCGATCGCGACGGTCTGGCTGACGGGGACGCCGGCCTCCGCGGCGAACCGCCGCAGCGCCGCGGCCTTGCCGGCCCGGTCGATCACCGGCCCGGTGACCCGCCCGGTGAGCTTCCCGTTCGCGATCTCCAGCGTGTTCGCGGCGGAGTAGTCGATCCCGAGATCCTCCACGAGGGCGTCGGTGACCTGCGTGAACCCGCCGGAGACGATCGCGAACTTGTAGTCGAGGCGCTTCAGCGTCCGGACCATGGTGCGGGCGCCCGCCGCGAGCCGCAGCTTGTCGCGGACGTCGTCGATCGCGGCCGCGTCGAGCCCCGCGAGCAGCGCGACCCGCTCCCGCAGCGACCCCTCGAAGTCCAGCTCGCCGCGCATCGCGGCCTCGGTGACCTTGGCGACCTCGTCGAGGCAGCCGGCGTGCTCGGCGAGCAGCTCGATCACCTCGCCCTGGATCAGGGTCGAGTCGACGTCCATGACGATCAGCCGCTTGGCGCGCCGGCTCAGCCCGCCGTGCTGGACGGCGATGTCGACCTGCTGCTCGGCGGCCTCGGTCGCGAGGCCGGCCCGCAGGGTGTCCGGGTCGGCGCCGGACACGTCCATCTCGATGCAGGTCACCGGGGTCTGCGCGAGCCGCTCGATGCGGTCGATGTTGGCGCCGTGCGCGGAGATCCGCCCGGCGATCCCGGCCATCGCGGCGGGCTTCAGCGGGGCGCCGAGCACGGTGACGTGCAGCCGCCCGCCGCGCTTCGGCATCCGCTTGTTGCGGCCGGTGGACAGCTCGATCTCCATGTCGAGATCGTTGGCGACCTTCTCGGCCGCGTTCCACACGCGGCCGATGTCGGCGCCCTCGGTGTAGGCCAGCAGGACGCCGAGGACGAGCCGTCCGCGGATCACGACCTGCTCGACGTCGGCGACCGTGAGCGGAAACTGGGAGAGTGTCCGGAACAACCGCGACGTCACGCCGGGGCGGTCGCGTCCGGTGAGTGTGATGAGCAGCGTTCGCTGTGCTGACCCGTCCATAGCTGTCCACAACGGTACCGGCCGCGGAACACCCCTCGCGCGCCAGGTCCGCCATGCGAGACGGCGCCGCGCCGCCGGTCAGGGGGCGGGGGGCCGCGCGATGCGAGGTTTATCCGCCAAGGATGGGCGGTACGCCGGAAATGTCCGATCGGCTCGAGGGGAGGGGCTCGGCCTGATCGTGAGTCCGGCCTCCCCGAGCCGGGAGCGTCGAGATCGGGGGAGGAACCATGGCCAAGTTCATGGACGTGCACCACGGCATGACCGGAGTGACCGGCGACGAGCTCAGGGAGGCCCACGAGGCCGACCTCGCGATCCAGGACCAGGAGGGCGTCGTCTTCGAGCACACCTGGGCCGACCCGGAGTCCGGCACGGTCTACTGCCTGTCCGAGGCCCCGGACGCCGACGCCGTCCAGCGCATCCATGACCGGGCCGGCCACCGCGCCGACGAGGTCCACTCCGTGACGCTGTCCATCTGAGGGACGGCCGCGCGACCGCGGCCGTTCGCGAGACGTTCCGGAGCCCGCGGCCGCCGCGGCTCCGGGGCGCCTCTTCAAGGCCGGGGACGCAGAGGGGCGCAACCTTCACGGCGCGCACCCCCCGCCTGCCCGGCCCTAGGATCGGCGGCATGGCGACGCGGCTCATTCAAATTGCGATGAAGGCGGCGGACGACTCCGCGCTCGGCCGGTTCTGGGCGGAGGCGCTCGGCTGGGGCATGGACAGCGAGGGCCCCGGCGTGACCAACCTCGCGCCCGAGGGCGTCGCCTATCCCGACCCGGCCGTCCTCTTCATCGACGTCCTCCGCGTCCCGGACCCCAAGACGGTCAAGAACCGCCTGCACATCGACCTCGCCACCACCTCCCCGGCCCACCAGGCGGAACTGGTCGCGCGCCTGAAGGATCTCGGTGCCACCGACACCGACATCGGCCAGGGCGACGTCCCGTGGACGGTCCTCGCCGACCCCGAGGGCAACGAGTTCTGCGTGCTGGAGCCCCGGGAGCTCTACCGGGACACCGGGCCGATCGCCGCGCTGGTGGTCGACTGCGCCGACCCGCGGGCCATGGCCCGGTTCTGGGACGAGGCGATGGACTGGACCCTGCACGAGGTCACCGACGATCTCGCGAGGCTCCGCTCCGCCAAGGGCGTCGGGCCGTACCTGGAGTTCATCCGCACGCCCGACGCGAAGACCGGGCTGAACCGCATCCACTTCGACCTCCGCCCGTACCCCGACGACGATCACGCGGCGGAGGCGGACAAGCTGCGGGCCCTCGGCGCCACCGACACCGACATAGGCCAGGGCGACGTCCCCTGGACGGTACTGTCCGACCCGGAGGGCAACGAGTTCTGCCTGCTCACCCCCCGCTGAACAGGCGTCAGACCCGGTTCTCGGGTCGGTCCAGCCAGACGGTCTGCCGCCCGGGGCCGACCGTGATCCCGTACCGCCGCACGTCCGGCCGTCCCGCCGCGTCCCAGCGCTGCTCCGCCTCGTCGAACGCCGACGGCGGGCTCTGCTGGTCGCGCAGGGGCATGAACCATCCGGGGACGTGGAATCGGCCCTCGGCCGTGCCATCGGCCCGCACCTCCAGACGGGCGACGGGGCAGTCGGGATGGAACACCGGCCCCCACGGCACCACGATCAGGCCGCCCGGCCGGGTCTGCTCCACCCACGCGTACGGAAGCGCGGTGACGGCCGCCGTGGCGATCACCCGGTCGTACGGGGCGTCCCCGGGATGCCCGGCCTCGCCGTCGCCGGTCACGACGCGGACGGTGTAGCCCGCCCGCTCCAGGTTCCGCCGCGCCCGCTCGGCGAGATCCGGCGCGATCTCGACCGACGTCACCCGGCGCGGCCCGGTGATCTCCGCCAGCAGAGCGGCGTTCCAGCCGGTCCCCGTCCCGATCTCCAACACCCGCATCCCCGGAGCCGGACGCAGGAGTTCGAGCATCTTCCGGACGATGTGCGGCGCACTGCTGGAACTGACGGCGTTCACGCCCCTGCCGGTCGCCGCGTCCCGCAACTCCTCCGGCACGGCCGGATCGAACTCCACCTTCGTGACGACGGCGTCGCCGCCGGACACCGCCTCCCGCCACCGATCGGGATCGTCCGACCGCCGCAGCGGCACCAGCCACCCGGCGCCGTCGCGCACGAAGATCTCGTCCGGGACGAACCACTCGCGCGGAACGGCCGCGAGAGCCGCGCCGACGGTCACTGCTTCCCCGTCCCGTTGCACAGAACGCACGGCCGCCAGAACCTCTCCCCGTCGTTCGTCTGCCACGACCCGCCCTTCCCACCGCAGGCACCGCAGTCGACCTGCTTCTTGTGCTTACCCATCGCGCTTTCCTTTCGTGTGGTCGCGAGACGCCCCGGAGCCAGGCACCGCCGCGACTCCGGGACGCCTCTCCCGGGCGTCGGGGGAACACCCGGGTTCCGGGGCCGCCCTTTCGCGACGACCCCGCCTCGCACCGGACGCCAGGGGGCGCATCCGGCGCGAGCGCCTGCCCCTCAACGAGGGCGCGGTCGGTAGATGTCGCGGAGCGGGTCCGTCGGAGCGGCGACGATCAGCGGCGGCGCGTCCGCCTCGCGGCGGTGCCGTGGACGCCTGACCGGACGCCGCCGCCGAGACGTCCACACGGCGCCCAACACGACCCCGACCAGCCCGCAGACGGCACCGAAGACCGAGACCAGAAGCACGACGCCGGCAAAACCCCCGGTCACGAGCGCGGGACTCATGCGTCAGCCCGCTCGGTGAGAACGCGCGCTATGGCGGCGGCGACGTCCTCGACGAAGTCCACGGCGCCGATCAACTCGCCGTCGGACGCCCACGCGTACCAGTCGATGCCGTCCACCCTCCGGCACGCGATCTCGACCGAGTTGAGCGCCGAACCGATCCGCACGACGTTCAGAACGACGCCTTCGCCCGGACGCCGCACAATCCCGCACGCCAAACCAGGCCAAGTAGCCACTTCCCGGTCAAGCATGGATATGTAGTGCCGGACGTCGACCTCCGACGCCTGGGCATGCTCCACCTCGCGACCTCCTCGCACTCGGGAACGCTTGCCACCGCGTTAGGCGAAGGCGGTAAGCCCTCATGCGAGAGACGTTAGAGAGCGGGCATCGCCGCAACAATGGCACTTTCGAGTCGGCGGATTCCGAAGTGCCACGTCGCGTCACACGGCCACGTGGATGAAATCCGCGAATTCTCTCATCTCGGACGTCAACGTCCGGCGCCGGGAAATGATCTGCCCGAGAATGTCGCGCGCGTAGCGCTGGTTGGGAAGCCATTCGGGGGCGTCGTGCCGGATTCTCTGGAGCATGTCGAACGCCTCCGCGTGCTGTCGCAGGGACACCCGGGCCTGGGCGACGTCCAGCAAGTGCCTGTTCCGGTTGTTCGACGTGGGCCTGAGGTCCGCCACCGGTATCCGCTGCGACATCGCCAGCACGCGATCCGGGCGGTCCTCGACCATGGCGTTCTCCGCCCGCTTCATGGCCACGGTCAACGGCCCGAACGCCTGGAGGAAGTCGTTTCGCGGCGCGTACTCCGCGCCCATCGCCACCGCCGCCGCGCGGGCCAGCCGGATGGCGTCCTCGGCGTCCCCGGGCTGGGCGTTCCTGACCGCCGCGGCGGAGAGCCGGACGAGCAGCCACCCCCACGTGGCCAGTTCCGCCATGGTCGCCCGCGACATCCGGGGCTCGATCTCGTCCGCCCACCGGCTCGCGACCGCGAGCGATTCGGCGAGGCGTCCCTGCCGGATCTCGAGCCAGGCGAGGGTGCTGACGATCGCCGCCGCCTCCAGCCGGTCCGGAGCCTCGTCGAGGGCCCGCCGGAGCGCCGCGTCCGCCGCGTCGAACTGGCGCGTCTGGGTGAGCAGCCACCCCGTGTGGTGGAGCAGGCGGGCCCGGACCGGCCGCGCGTCCGCCCCGAGTTCGTCGGCGTCGCGGAGCAGCGGCGGCAGCGCGGCGGAGAGCCGCGAGTACTGGTCACCGGAGAAGAGCGGCATCAACGCCGCGAGCGCGTCCGACACCCCGCGCACGGTGGGAGCTTCACCGGGCGAGGTTCCGTGCCGTCCGTTCAGTGCCCTGCGGACGGGCTCCCACTGCTCGTGGCCGTTGGATTCGAGAACGCCGCGAGCGGGGCTCTCGATCAGGTCGGAAGTGGAAACGCTCAGCGCGGAGGCGAGCTTGCGGAGCGTTTCGAGCCGCGTGTCCTCCTTTTCTCCCTGCTCCAGCTTCCGGATGAGGGAGATGGACACTCCAGAGAGGCTGGAAAGCTCCCTTTGCGTGAGCCCGCGCCGTTTGCGTACGGCCCTCAACCGCTCTCCAACGCTGCGAGTGCTCATACGTCCAGGCTAAGCACTCGATTCCGCACCCGCTGACCGAATTCACACGCCGGAGCCGGCGGAAGGGGCAGTCTTGTGGACGGAGGCGTGCGCCACGGCCATGCGGGGGGTTCCGGGCGCTGGTGGACGCGGTCAAGCGCGGGGAGCACGAGCTGCCGTAGCTCGGCGTCTCGATGCCCGACATCCCAGAGCCTGTTTGGAGTGCTCCAGCCTGTCCTTGGTGCGTTCGGGTGTTCGGGTGGTGGGGTGGCGCTTGCGTACGGGGCCGCCCCTCCAAAGTCAAAGGCGCCTTCGGCGTCGCTTCGCGATGGACTTCGTCCACCCTTGACTTTGGAGCCTCTGCGGCCCCTGAGGCAGCGTTAGGGGCAGGCTCCGCCTGCCCCGCCCCGGGTCGCGCCACCTCACCACTCCCTTCCGCGCGCGTGTTCCAACGGGTGAGGCTGCCAGCGGTGCTGTGGGAATAGCCGCCATTTGAATACCGGAGAGTGTCCGCATTGCAGCAGTGAATTCGGGATGCAATCACCGGTCACGGTGAGTAGAATGCGGGTATGCATTCCGTGACGGTCGAGTTGGCGGGCGCGTCCACCGCAGAATTGGTGGACGCGCTCTCAACGATCGCCACTGAACTCGCCAAGAGGGATGTCCCCGAATCAGCGGCCGCGTGCCTGGAACTCACCGAAACGCTCGCCGCCGCAACCGACCTCCAGGAAAGCGCGATGGCCGGTTTCATCGGCCGCGTCGACGCGGCAGGTGAACATGCCCGGTGGGGATACCCCTCCCCCAAGGCATGGCTGCGGTCCCGTCTGGGGATGCGCGACAACCGCGCCAAAGACCGCCTGGCACTGGCTCGCCAGCGCCACCGCCTTCCACAAGTCGCCCAGCGGCTGGCGGCTGGGGAGCTGTCGATCGGCTACGCCACCACCATTGCGGACTCGGTCGCGCGGCTGGACGACATCGACTGCGCGCAGGCTGAGACGCTGCTACTGGAGATGGCCGATGAAGGGTTCTCGGCCGGGAAGGTCGCCGCGTTCGGCAGTCGCATCCGTGACGTCATCGCCGAACGCGACGGCACCGAAGACGCACCCGACGAGGACACCCGCCGCGGCTACGCCAAGTCGTGGCTGACCACGACGCGGTCCCTCGATGGCGGCCGGTACGTCAAGGGCTGGTTGAACCCCGAAGACGCCGCGATCTGGGAAGGCACCCTGGCGCCATTGGCCAAGCCCGCCGGGCCTGATGACCGCCGGGACCTGGGCGAGCGCACCGCGGCCGCCTTGTCCGGCGTGTTGTCGGGCGGACACAAAGCCACGAAGGTCACCGTGATCTGTGACCTGGACACCCTCACCGGCGGCAACGCCCCGGCCCGGCTCATCGATGGGACGCCGATCCCCGCTGAGCAGGCCCGCCGCATCGCCCTCTCGGCCGGAGTCGCACCGCTCCTGCTGGGCAAGGGCAACACCCCGCTGTACCTGGGATGGCGCGAGCGGTTCGCGAGCCCGGCGCAGCGGCAGGTCCTGGAAGCCTTGTACCCCTCGTGTGCGGTGCGGGGGTGTGAGGTGCCCGGCACCTTGTGCGAAGTGGATCACGTTCACGGATGGGCGCTCGGCCGGTCGCCGACCGATATCGATCAGCTCACCCTGACGTGCGGGTGGCACAACCGGTTCAAGCACAGCCGCCCGGAGCAGATCCAGATCAGCAAGGATCGGGATGGGCGGTATGTGTATCGGTTGCTGCCGCCGGCCGATGCCCGGCCTGCGGCACCGAGCAATGGGCCACCGGGTGATCCCGCCCTCGACCGGGCCGCATGACCACCACCCACGTTCCCGCCACTGCCGGGCCTGCCTCGGATGCCTTTCGGTCTGGGGTGGCTGCGGCATGGCCACGTCTACGGCTGGGATGCCCGGGGCTGACGGTTCGGGGAACTGTGGGGGTGAGGGCCGCGTCGTACGGCGGACGGTCATCGGTGGGACGGGAGTGGTCTGTGGTTGTGGAGTTGGAGCTGGCGGATCCTGAGGACCTGTGGGCGGAGGCGTGCGCCACGGCCATGCTCAGCGTGGGCACCCCGGGGTGGGGTGCGGAGGTGCGGGACGACGGGGTGCGCACCGAGGACGTCGGCAACGGCTGGCACGGGATGAGCTGGGTCGAGGGCGGCCGGGCGATCCTGTACGGCTACGACGTCGACTACAGCGAGACCCGGCGCCAGGTGCCGCCCATCGACCTGCTGGCCGGTGGCCCGGCGTGGCTGCCCTGGGAGTGGCTGGCGGAGACGATGCGCGAGGAGCACATCGTCCAGTACGTCTACTGGTGGGACGGCTCGGCGTGGGCGCGTACGGAGTACCCGGACGGCCTGGAGGACGGCGGCGGCGGTGTGGGGCGCGACCACCAGGTCGAGGAGTCCTTCCTGGCGTGGGGCGACGACCCTGAGAGCGCGGCGGACGCGTTCGAGGACCTCATCCGCGCGGCGCGCGCGCGTGCGGTGGACCGGGACGTGGTCGAGGCGCTGTTGCGCCGTCTGGATCCCGAGCAATTCGACATCGCGCTGACCGGGCCGTTCGAAGCCGAGACGATCCTCGCGGTCGCTGGGCGGGCCGGGCTCACGGCGGGCTCGGCCCGTCCCGAGTTGCCTGCGGGGCGGGGCGAGCCGGCGGGGCGACGCGTGCACGTCATCGACCATCCCGGGCCGTGGGAGCCGTTCGAGGAGAGCTTCATGACCGACGGGATCCCCGCGCACCTCTGCTGGTCGCCGTCTCTAGGGAAGTAGCAGGTTCAGGTCCCCGAATTCATGCCACAAGTACCCCTCGTCCAGGGCGGCCTCGTAGGTGGCGGTGAGGAGGGCGTGGCCGGCTATGGCGGTGAGCATCATCAGGTGCGACGAGCGCGGCTCGTGGAGGCCGGTGAGAAGCCCGTCGACGGCGCGGACGCCGCCTTCGGGGGTGACGACGTGCTCGGTCCATCCCGAGGACGCCTGGACGTGTCCAGAGGCGTCCACGGCGGTCTCCAGGGCGCGGACGGCGGTGGTGCCGACGGCGACGACCCGTCCGCCATGGGAGCGGACGTGCCCGACGAGCGCGGCGGTGGCGGCCGGGACCTCGTAGCGCTCGGCGTACGGGGGTTCGTGGGCCTCAAGGGACGCGACGCCGGTGTGCAGGGTGATCGGGGCGATGAGGACGCCGCGCGACACCAGGCGGGTGACGAGTTCGGGGGTGAAGGGGCGGGCGGCGCTCGGCATCTCGGCGCCGCCCGTCGAGCGGTCGTGGGCGAAGGCGGTCTGGTACGCGGAGGTGGGCCAGTCGCGGCGGACGTGCCCGTACCGGATGGGGACGCCGTGGCCGCGCAGGTAGGGGACGACGTCGGTGCTGAGGCGGGCCTGCCAGAGCCGGTCGGTGCGGCGGCCGATGAGGGTGAGGGTGACGCCGCCGGGCATCGGGATCCATTCGCCGGGGCTGCCGCCGTCGTAGGGGAGGCTCGCCTTGCCGGACAGGCGGCGGAGCTCGACGATCCAGTCGCGGTCGTCGCCGTCGCCGGGCAGGGGCGTGGAGAAGTGCACGCTGATGCGGTCGAGGCGGACGGCTGCGGGCAGCGTGGCGGAGGTGTTGACCACGAGGAGGTCGCCGGGGTCCAGGAGCGACGGCAGGTCCCGGAACTCGTGGTGGGAGACCTCGCCCGTGGCGCGGCGGCCGACGAGGAGGCGGACGCCGTCGCGCGTCCGGCCGCGGGCCTCGGGCGGCTCGTGGGCTTCGAGGTCGGGCGGCAGGGTGAAGTCGATGATGTCGGTCATTTCCGGGCCTCCAGGCGGAGTGCGGCGACGACGCCGGCGGCGGCGATCGCGGCGAACATGACCCCGGCGGCGGCGAGCCCCGGGTGGAGGCGGCCGGTGCCGAAGCCGGTGACGAGCGCGCCCGCGGCGCCCACGACGAGGGACGAGCCGAGGGTGTCGGCGATCTGCAGGGCCGAGGAGTTGACGCCCTGCTCGTCCTCGGGGGACAGGTCCAGCATCAGGACGCTGAGGCTGCCGATCGCGAAGCCCATGCCGGCGCCGCCGACGATCCAGGCGGGCACGGCGGCCCAGCCGGACAGCTGGAGCGCGACGGTCACGGCGACGATCCCGGCGGCGACGAGCACCGCGCCGAGCAGCGCGAAGAACTCGCGGGACCGCTTGGACCGGCCCTGGATCTGGGACGCGGCGGACCAGCCGAGCGCCCCGACGGTCAGCACGACGCCGGCCTTGGTGGGGCTGAACCCGTGCAGCGAGGTGAGGGTCAGCGGGATGAACGAGTCGGCGCCGAAGAACGCGCCGGACAGCAGGCCGCGGACGACGACGACGCTGGGCAGCCCGCGCCGCATCCGGAGGGTCCCGGCGGGCAGCAGCCGGGGCAGCCCGTAGCCGAGCCCGGCGAGGCCGATCAGGGCGGCGGGCACCATGGCCCAGCCGGTGCGCCCGAGGCCGTAGAGGAGGAGCCCGGCGCCTGCGGCGGCCGCGATGGCGGCCGTGTAGCGGGTCCGGCCGGGGCCGTCCGGCGCGGCCTCGGACCGCCGGACGCCGCGCAGCGTCGGCGTCAGCAGCAGCGCGGGCGGGATGACCAGCGGGATCAGGCCGAGGAACACCCAGCGCCAGCCGAGGTGCTGGGCGACGGCGCCGCCGACGGCCGGGCCGACCAGCGACGGCAGCACCCACGCGGCCGACAGCGCGGCGAACACCCGGGACCGCAGGTGCTCGGGGTAGACGCGGGCGATGACCACGTACAGCGCGACCATCGGGACGCCGGAGCCGAGGCCCTGCACCGCGCGCCCGGCGACGAACAGCCACATCGTCGGCGCGGCGCCGGCGACGGCGAGCCCGGCCACGAACACCGCGAGGCCGATCATGAACGGGCGGGCCGGGCCGGACCGGTCGACCCAGCCGCCCGCCAGCACGGTGGACAGCAGGCTCGCGATCAGCGTCGCGCTGAACCCCCACGCGTACAGCGACAGCCCGTCGAGGTCCTTGGCGACGGCGGGCATGACGGTCCCGACGGACATCGACTCGAACGCCAGGAGGGTGACGACGAGGACGATCCCGAGGGTCGCCACCCGGTACCCGCCGTCCAGCACCCCCTGGCGCGGCCGTTCCCCGGCGGCGGCCTCGTCCGGTTCAAGGACCGTGGTCATCGCGCGGCCGCCAGGTCGGCGGCGCGGTACCGGCCGCTGGCGGGACGGCCGTCGACGAGCCGGCGGAACGCGGCGGCGGCCTCCTCGGGCGGCGGCGCGGCGTCGGCGTCCTCGCCGGCGGCGCGCAGCATGTCGGTGCGCATCTCCCCCGGGTCCGCCCACCAGACGCGGACGTACGGCTCCTCCGCCGCGAGCACGTTGGACAGCTGCTCCAGCGCCGCCTTGGACGACCCGTAGCCGCCCCACGTCTCGTAGTTCTCGACCGCGGCGTCCGAGGTGACGTTGAGGATCGCGCCCTGCCGGTCACGCAGGAGCGGCAGGACGGCCTGGATCAGCGCGAGCGGCGCGAGGACGTTCGTCGCGTACGTCGCGGCGAGGTCGGCCACCGGCTGGTCGGCGAGCCGGGGCAGCGGCGTCGTCCCGAGGGTGCTCGCGTTGTTGACGAGCAGGTCGAGCCCGCCGGAGACCGCGCGGGCGAGGTCGGCGCGATGAGCGGCGTCGGCGACGTCCCCGGCGATCGCGGTGACGTCGCCGCCGATCTCCCGGGCCGCGGCCTCCAGCGCCGCGGCGTCGCGGCCGTCGATGACGAGCGCCCAGCCGTCCCCGGCGAGCTCGCGGGCCAGCGCCCGGCCGAGCCCCCGGGATCCTCCAGTGATCAGTGCTGTCTTTCCAGCGGCCGTCTTCATGCCCTCGACGCTAGGAAGCGGGCCGCGATACGGCATCGGCCATCGGCCCCCGGGCCCGCTCCGCAAATGGTCTTAGGACTCCCGGACCCCCTTGCCGGCGCTCGCGTCCGGAGGCGCGGCGGCAAAACCGAGTACGGTCTTCACATGTGCGCGTCGAAGGGCGCGCTAAGGGGGAGACGAGAGGCCGGAATGGGCGACGCGGAAGGGCTCGGAGCCGGGCAGGGCGCGACCCTGCACGCGGTGAGCTCCGCCGTGCTCGCCGTCACCCGCCACCTGTCGGTCCACGAGGTGCTGCAGGTGATCGTCCGGGCCGCCGCGCGGCTGCTGGACGCCCGGTACGCGGCCCTCGGCGTGCCCGACGACGAGGGCTCGTTCGCCGAGTTCGTGGTCGAGGGCGTCTCCGACGAGGACTGGGAGCGGATCGGCCCGCTGCCCCGCCAGCACGGCATGCTCGCGGCGATGCTGCGCGGCGACACGCCGAAGCGGCTGGCCGACATCCGCCGCGAGCCCGAGTTCGAGGGCTGGCCCGTCGCGCACCCCGTGCTGAAGGACTTCCTGGGCGTGCCGATCAAGGACGGCGAGGACGTCCTCGGCATCATCTTCCTGGCCAACAAGAAGCGGCCCGGCGGGTTCACCCAGGACGACGAGGACCTGCTCGCGCTGTTCGCCGCGCACGCCGCGATCGCGATCACCAACGCCCGCCTCTACGAGCACAACCGCGAGCTGACGGTCGTCGCCGAGCGGAACCGGCTGGCCCGCGAGCTGCACGACGCCGTCGCGCAGAAGCTGTTCTCGCTGCGGCTGACGGCGCGCACCGCGGCCGCGCTGGCGGAGAAGGACCCGGTCCGGACCGCCGAGGAGCTGGAGCAGGTGGAGCGGCTCGCCGCCGACGCGCTCGCCGAGCTGCGCGCGGTCATCTTCGAGCTGCGCCCCGCCGACCTCGCGGACGGCCTCGTCGCGTCGCTGCGCAAGCACGCCGAGGTGCTGGACCGGGCGCACGAGACCGCCGTCCGGTTCACCGCGGGCGAACCGGTCGTCCTGGCGGAGGACCAGGAGGCGGTCGTGCTGCGGATCGCGCAGGAGGCCGTCTACAACGCGCTGCGACACGCCGGGGCGCGGACGGTCGACGTGAGCCTGCGCGTGCTGGACGGCAGCGCCGTGCTGGAGGTCGCCGACGACGGGGCGGGGTTCGCCGCGTCCGACGGCGACCAGCAGGGCGGGCTCGGCCTCGCGTCCATGCGCGACCGGGCGTGCTCGATCGGCGGGACGTTCGGCATCGAGGCCGCGCCCGGGCGCGGCACGACGGTGCGGCTGGAGGTGCCGCTGTGACGCCGCCGCCCGCGCCGCCGATCCGGGTGCTGATCGCCGACGACCATCCGGTCGTCCGGCAGGGGCTGCGCACGTTCCTCGGCATCCAGGACGACATCGAGGTGGTCGGCGAGGCGGAGGACGGCACGTCGGCGGTGACGCTGGCCGAATCGCTGAAGCCCGATATCGTGCTGATGGACCTCAAGATGCCGGGCGCCGACGGCGTGACCGCGCTGACGGAGTTGCGGGCTCGGGGGGTGGAGGCGCGGGTGCTGATCCTGACCAGCGTCACCGAGCGCGGGCACGTGCTGCCGGCGGTGCAGGCGGGCGCGGCCGGCTACCTGTACAAGGACGTGGACCCGCGCGCCCTCGTCCAGGCGATCAGGGCGGTGCACGACGGGCATGTGCTGTTCGCCCCGGACGCGGCGGAGGCGATGCTGCGCGCGGAGCCCGAGCGCGAGCCGGCCGACCGCGGCCTGGGCGCGCTCACCGAACGGGAACGGGAGGTGCTCGTGCACATCGCGCGGGGGAGGTCCAACCGGGAGATCGCCCGCGCGCTCGTGGTCTCGGAGAAGACGGTCAAGACGCACGTCAGTAATCTGCTCATGAAACTGGGAGTGCAGGATCGGACGCAGGCGGCGCTCTACGCCGTCCGGCACGGCGTCGGGCGGGACGGCACCGCCCGGGACGGTGCCGGCCGGGATGGCGCGGACCGGGCCGGGGAGGCCGCTCGTGAGTGATACAACTCCTCTGACAGGATCGTCATCGAAATCGGTATGAACGTAGCAATCAGGTACGCAGCAGGCAGTGACATCGGGTGCAACCGAGAGAACAACGAGGACTCGGGCTACGCCGGTGCGCGGTTGATCGCGGTCGCGGACGGCATGGGCGGCTATGCCGGCGGCGAGGTCGCGAGCTCGACCGTCATCGGCTCGCTGCGCTCGCTGGACACCGGCGCCCATGGTGACGATCTGGTCGAGAGCCTCGGCCGCGCGGTCGCGGAGGCCAACGAGAAGTTGCGCATCGTCCGCGAGGAGCGGCCCGACCTGAGCCGGATGGGCACCACGCTCACCGCGATGCTGTGGTCGGGCGAGTCGGTCGCCCTGGCGCACATCGGCGACTCCCGCGGCTACCTGCTGCGCGACGGCGAGCTGTTCCAGATGACCCAGGACCACACGATGGACGAGCTGCTCAAGGCGGAGGCCGAGCAGGCGGGGCAGACCGCCGACCCGGCCGAGACGTCGCGGCTGTCGCACGTGCTGTACCGGGTGCTGGACGGGCGCGACGACCGCGAGCCGGACCTGCGGTTGCGCGAGGCCCGCCTCGGCGACCGCTACCTGCTCTGCTCGGACGGCCTCAGCGGCCCGGTCGACGCGCAGCGGATCTACGAACTGCTGTCCGCGGAGGCCGACCCGCAGCGCGCCGTCGCCGCCCTGATCGAGGAGGCGCGGGCCAACGGCGGCCCCGACAACATCACCGCGGTCGTGGCGGACGTCGTCGAGGCGGAGTACCACGCCGACGCCGGCGGTCCCGTGACCGTGGGCGCCGCGGCCCAGTCCTGAACCCGGCGCGGCCGCGCCCGCGGCCGCCCGTACGGCCGTGCGCGCCCACCCGCGTCCGCCTGCCCGTGTACGCCTGCCCGTGTACGCCTGCCCGTGTACGCCTGCCCGTGTACGCCCGTGTCCGCCTTCCCGTGTCCGCCTTCCCGGGTCCGCTCGCGTGCGTTCCCGTGCTGCTCGCGACGCGATTCGTGGCATCCGTAACCCATAACTCTGCCCGCGTAGCTGGCGATTTGTCCTAGTCTTGCTCCGAGGTGGGCTCAGCGTGCCCTCGGTAACGGTCGCGTCGCGGATCGTCGCCCGCACTTGACCCGCCTCCGGGTGCACCCGGTATACGGGTCACTCAGCCGTTTGTCTTCGAGGCGGAGGATTCGTTGGGGGGAGCGCCCGGGGCGGCGGCCGCCGGTGCACCGGAGGGTGCGCTCGGCCGGCTCGTCAGCCGGACCCTCACCGCAGCGCGGCACGGCCCACGAGGCGTGCTGCTGCGCGTTGCGGCGATGGCCGTTGCGGCCGTCGGCGTTTCATGGATCCACCGCCTCCACGACCCCGGCGTGCTCTGCCCCCTGCGGGCGCTCACCGGTCTCCCGTGTCCCCTGTGCGGGGGGACCACCGTGTTCATCGAGGCGGGCGAGGGCCATCCGGTCCGCGCCGTCCTCGCGAACCCGCTGGCCCTGACCGGTGCGGCCGCCGTCGCCCTCGCCCCCCTGGGGCTCGGAGGACGGTGGTGGGCACTCCAGCCGAAGACCCGTGCCCGAATGCTCGGCGCCGCCCTCGTCGGGTCGGAGCTGTGGCAGCTCGTCCGGTTCGGTGTTCTGCGGGTTTGAGCCGCGGTCGATCGTCGGTCAGACTTGCGGAGCCCTCCGGGTCCGGCGGGCGTCACATATCCACAGGGTCAATCAATAAGGAGCAAGTGTGGGTAACCCCTACGACCCGTACGGTCAGCAGCCGGGCTACGGGCAACAGCAGCAGCCCGGGTACGGGCAACAGCAGCAGCCCGGTTACGGCCAGCCCCCGGCCCAGCAGCCCGGATACGGTCAGCAGCAGCCCGGTTACGGCCAGCCCCCGGCGCAGCCGGGCTACGGCCAGCCGCCGGCGCAGCCCGGTTACGGCCAGCCCCCCGCGGCGCAGCCGGGCTACGGCCAGCCGCCCGCCGCGCAGCCGGCCTACGGCGCCCCCCCGGCCCCGGCGCAGCCGGCCTACCAGGAGGTGCACCACCACCACTACGGCTCGACCGGCCAGCTGGCCGAGTGGGGCTCGCGTGCCGGTGCCACCATCATCGACGGGCTGATCATCGGCGCGCCCGTCGGCATCCTCTACTTCATCGCCCTCCTGCTGATGGGCAGCGGCAGCGGCGGCGGCGCGTTCCTCGGCCTGCTGTTCCTGCTGGTCGCCATCGTCATCGGCTTCGGCGGCGGCATCTGGATGATCTACCAGGAGGGCACCACCGGCCAGACCATCGGCAAGCGCCAGATGGGCATCAAGGTCGTCAGCGCCCAGACCGGGCAGGTCCTCGGCTTCGGCGGCGCCTTCGTCCGGCGCCTCGCCCACTTCGCCGACAGCATCGCCTGCGACATCGGCTACCTGTGGCCGCTGTGGGACGAGCGCAAGCAGACCTTCGCCGACAAGATCTGCAACACCCTCGTCGTCCGCACCTGAGCACTCGCGGCGCACTGAAGCGGGGCGTCCCTCCGGGGACGTCCCGCTTTCCTTTTTGGCACGTTCTCATCACCGCGCCGGAGAGGGCGCCTACGGGACGGGATCGAACGCGCTGTTGCACGCGGCCACCCGCGCCCGCCGCACCGCCCGGTCGAGCAGCCGCAGCGCCTCACTCCGGCGGCGCATCTGGTCGGCGGTGAGGCCGCGCTCGTCCATCCGCCGCGCCAGGTCCACGACCAGGGCCAGCCGGCCCGCCAGCGCCGCCACCCTGTGCGCGCGCGGCGGATACCCGGGCGCCAGCGGATGGTCGCCGCGGTGCGGGTCGCGCAGGTCGGCCAGCGCGTCCGCGATCTCCGGCGGCACCCCGGACACGTCGTCCACCGCCAGCAGCGCCTCCGTCGCGTCCCGCATCGCCAGCGTCAGCTGCCGGTCGGCGTCGGCCAGGCCCGGCACGTCCGGCGGGTTCGCGGACGCGTCGTGCGTCGTCCAGCGCACCCCGACGTACGACGAGCCGCGCCGGTCCTCCTCGGGGACCAGCCCGATCGCCCGGTCGCCGAGCAGCGCGACCACCGCCGCGCCCGCGTCGATCGCGGACCGGTTGAACTCGGCCGGGCCGGTCAGCCCCAGCGGGTCGCCCGGCTCGGGCAGCGCCAGCCGCAGCGCGGTCAGCCCGCCGACGCGCAGGTCGCCGAGCCCGCGGCGCAGTGTCACCTCGGCGGGCTCGCCGCCGAGGATCTGCGGGCCCCCCGCCTTCTCGACCGCGTCCACCGCCTCGTCCAGGCCGACGCTGCCCGTCAGCCAGGCATTGCCCCACGCGACCAGCGCGGTCGCCACGTCCCTGCTCATCCCGTCCGAGCTCATCGCGTCCGACACTCCCCAATGGACATGCGATCCACCATAAGCGCTCGGATCGCCACTGCCATCGGGCCCGCGGGACGTTCCTCCCTTCCGGTGCGCGCGGGACGGGCGGCTCGGCGGGGAGCCGGGGGGCGGCGGAGGCCCGGCATCGCATAGGTTCTTTCCTGGAGAACGGACCGGTCCGGACCGGGACCGGTGGGATCACCGGGAATGGGGACGAAGGCGCGCGATGGCCGGCGAGGTACTTCAGCTCCGCGGAGTCGGGGTCAAGCGCGGGGGCTCGGCCCTGCTGCGCGATGTCACGTGGACGGTGAACGAGGGCGAGCGGTGGGTCATCGTCGGCCCCAACGGCGCGGGCAAGACGACGCTGCTGCAGGTCGCCGCCGCGATGATGCACCCCACCGAGGGGTCGGTGGAGATCCTGGAGGAGGAGCTCGGCCGCACCGACGTGTTCGAGCTGCGGCCCCGCATCGGCCTCGCCAGCACCGCGCTCGCCGAGAAGGTCCCCGCCGGCGAGAAGGTCATCGACCTCGTGCTGACCGCCTCGTACGCCATCCTCGGCCGCTGGCAGGAGGAGTACGACTCCACCGACGTCAGCCGCGCCGTCGCGCTGCTGGACGCCCTCGGCTGCGCCGAGCTGATGAGCCGGACGTTCACCACCCTGTCGGAGGGCGAGCGCAAGCGCGTGCAGATCGCCCGCGCGCTGATGCCCGACCCCGAGCTGCTGCTGCTGGACGAGCCCGCCGCGGGCCTCGACCTCGGCGGCCGCGAGGACCTCGTCGCCCGGCTCGCCGTCCTCGCCGACGACCCCACCGCCCCGACGATGGCGATGGTCACCCACCACGTCGAGGAGGTCCCCGACGGCTTCACCCACGCGCTGCTGCTGCGCCGGGGCGAGATCGTCGCGCAGGGCAAGGTCGACGAGGTGTTCACCGCCGAGCACCTGACGGACTGCTTCGGCCTGCCGCTCACCATCGAGAGGCAGGGCGGCCGCTGGTACGCGCGCGCCGTCCGCTGAGCGCGCCCCTCCCGGCGTTCCGGGCCGACCACCAGGTAACGGGCACCCCCATTACCGTCCTGAGCTGCGCTGTCCCTACCATCATGAGCGCCGTTGCCAACCGCTAGCGCTGGGATGGGGCCCTCTTGAACCTGCTGGACGCGGCCGCGGTCTTCGCGGCCGGGGTCGCCGCCGGAGGCATCAACACCGTCGTGGGCTCCGGCTCCCTGATCACGTTCCCGACGCTGGTGGCGCTCGGCTACGTACCGGTCGTGGCGAACGTGTCCAACAACATCGGCCTCGTCCCCGGCGGCGTCACCGGCGCCTACGGGTACCGCGCCGAACTGAAGGGCCAGCGCGCCCGGCTGCTGCGGCTCGGCAGCGCCTCCCTGATCGGCGCCGTGATCGGCGCGCTGCTGCTGCTCGGCCTGCCCGCCTCCGCGTTCAAGTTCATCGTCCCGATCCTGATCGTCATCGCGCTGATCCTCGTCGTCGTCCAGCCCCGGCTCCAGAGCTGGATCCGCACGCGGCGCGAGGACGGCGGCGGCGGCCACGCGCACGGCGGACCCTGGCTGTGGCTCGGCGTGCTGCTCGCCGGCATGTACGGCGGCTACTTCGGCGCCGCGCAGGGCATCGTGCTGATCGCACTGCTCGGCATCATGCTGGACGACGACCTCCAGCGGCTCAACGCGAGCAAGAACGTGCTGTCGGCCATCGTCAACGGCACGGCGGCGATCATGTTCATCGCCACCTGGCTGTTCGGCGACACCGGGATCAACTGGTGGGCGGTACTGCTGATCGCGGCGGGCTCCACCGTCGGCGGCTTCATCGGCGCCAAGGTGGGCCGCCGCATCCCGCCCCTCGTCCTCCGCGGCGTCATCGTCGTCGTCGGCCTCGTGGCCATCGTGAACCTGCTGCGTTAACCCAGGGGGGCGACCCCCTGGAACCCCCGTCACGACGGAGGGGCTGTTTCCCGCTCCGCTGGCGCTCCGCGTGAAACAGCCCCTCCGTCGCCGGGCGTGCCCGCTGCGCTCGCTGGCGCTCGCTCCGCGTGCACGCCCGTGTTAGCCCAGGGGGGCGACCCCCTGGAACCCCCGTCACGGTCGGCAGGCTGTTTCCCCGCTCCGCTGGCGCTCCGCGGCGAAACAGCCTGCCGACCGGCGGGCGTGCCCGCTGCGCTCGCTGCACTCGCTCCGCGTGCACGCCCGTGAGGTGGCTGAGCTTCAACCCGCCGGGGCTGGGCTTCAACCTGCCGGGGCCGGGCTTCGACCTGCTGGGGCTGGGCTTCCACCTGTCGGGTCGGGGTTCAACCTGTCGGGCTGGGGTTCGACCGCCGGGGTCGAGGTCCAACCCGTCGGGGCTGGGGTTCGACCGCCGGGGTCGAGGTCCAACCCGTCGGGGCTGGGGTTATGGCTGTCGGGGGTGAGCTTTCAACTGCAGGGGGTGGGGGTGGGCGGGTTGGGGTCAGGTGGGTGGGGTGGGGTCGTCGGGGTGGGCGTCGCTGTTGGGGTACTCGACCAGGGCCAGGACGCGGCTGGCCATGAAGCGGGCCGTGCGGACCGGGGTGCCGGTGCGGGTGACCTCGCTGACCTCCACCACGCCGCGCCGCGTCGCGACCTCCACGCGCCGCCCCGCCCGGGCGGCGACCACCTCGTACGTCCGCGTCCCCTCGCCGCCGGCGTCGATCACGATCTCGACCCTGTCGCCCTTCATCGGCGCGAACCTCCGATCGTCGAACGTATATTCGACTTATACCCCGAAACGGGTCTCGCGAACCGCCGCGAAGAGGGCGAAACGCGCTGGTCAGCCCGTGGGACGGACCTGGACGATCCCGTCGGTCACCCGGGTCTCGAAGGAGGGCTGGCGGGCGGTCGCGGGGCCGTGCACGACCGAGCCGTCCCGGACCCGGAAGGTGCTGCTGTGCCACGGGCAGACGATGCAGGTCTCGGCGTTGTCGTCGGTGGTGACGCGGCCCTGGTGCAGCGGCCCGGCGAGGTGGCTGCACCGGTCGGCGAGGACGTTGATCTCGTCGCCCTCGCGCAGCACGAACAGGCTGATGTAGCCGAGGCGGCGGTGCACCGGCCAGCCGTCCGGCAGCTCCTCGGCGGCGCACAGGTCGTGCCAGCCGGTCGCGACGAGGTGGGACGTCTGGTCGGCGTGGCTGGCGCCCGCGGCCTGCCGGAACGCCAGGTGCCCGCCGAGGTAGGTGCCGCCGAGCAGCACGGTGAGGCCCGCGAAGCCGAACGCCTTCCCGGCGCCGTCCCGTCCCTGGTAGCGGGCGGCGAGGGACGCCGTGTAGAGCATGCTCGCGGTGGCCGTCGCGGACGCGTGCACGAGGCCGACGCGCTGCTGCTCGCGGTGCAGCGCGGACCAGTCGGCGATGCCCGTGAGCACGGTCGGGACGGCCCCGACGAGCCCGGCGGCGACGAGCGTCTGGGAGGCGCGCGCCGTCCCCGGCATGAGGTCGAGGATCGCCGACGACATCCAGCAGCCGATCGGCACGTCGGTGAGGGGTGTGTGCGCGGGATGCCCGAACGGGACGCCGTGCAGGGTGTCCTTCAGCGGGCCGGGGCGGAGCGTCTTGCGCACGGCGGTGGACAGCACCCGGATGGTGCGGTCGAGGCCGCTCGCGCGCTCGATGGTCTCCGTCGCGTCCGCCAGCCGCTGCGACGCCTGTGTCCGCGCGCCGCGCCGGAAGATGTTGCTCGACCGCCGGTTCATGTCCCTCCCTCGGGTGCGTGCGGGCGGCCCGCCCGAGGCGGCGCCCGGACCCATCGGTTCCGTCCGGCCCACTGGTTAGAGACGGCCGTAATGGGACGCTCGATTGCGAGGTTAGTCGATCCCCCGTGTGACGTTCGAGGCGGCCCGAGCCGCCCGCGGCGAGGGATACCTACCTGGACGCGCCTGGGCTAAACACGGCCCGCCAACGGGCGCGCACGCGGAGCGAGATCGGCGAACGGGCCGTTTCGCGCGGAGCGGGAAACGGCCCGTTCGCCGTGACGGGGATTCCAGGGGGTCGCTCCCCTGGGAAGGCCAGGTCAGGGACGTACCGGTGTCAGGGTGACGGGGACGCCGTTGAACACGGCGTTGCCGGACAGCGGGTCGATCTCCTGCTCGTCGGTGACGGCGTTCACGTTCACCCCGGCGTGCTCGCGGGCGACGGCGGTGCGGGTGCCGGGACGGTCGTGCCCCCAGCCGTGCGGGAGGCTCACGACGCCCGCCATGACGGTGTCGGTGGGCTCGGCGACGGCGTCCACGGACCCGGTCCGGGAGGCGACCCGGACGGTGTCTCCCGCGCCGACGCCGAGCCGGGCCGCGTCGGCGGTGTTGAGCTGGAGCGTGCAGGTGTTGGAGCCGCGCACCAGTTCCGGGACGTTGTGCAGCCAGCTGTTGTTGGACCGCAGGTGCCGCCGCCCGATGAGCACGAAGCCCTCGTCCGACGGGCTGTGCGCGCGCAGCGCGGTGTGCAGGCGGTCGACGTCGGCGGCGCAGGTGGACGGGCACAGCTCGACGCGCCCGGACGTCGTGCACAGCACCTCGTCGATGCGGGGCTTGAGGGCGCCGAGGTCGAGGCCGTGCGGGTGCTCGGTGCGCAGCCGGGTGAGGGTCAGGCCGGACGGGTCGGCGCCGAAGCCGTCGCCGTAGGGGCCGAGCCGCAGCATCATGTCGAGCCGCTGCTCGGTGAGGGTGCCGCTTTCGGCCAGCATCTTGCGCAGCTCGTCCGCCTCGCGGCCGTGCACGGGCGAGCCGGGCAGCGTGGTCGCCTTCCGCAGCGTCGTCGAGATGATCATCTCGTCGAGCGCGGCGGGGTCGCCGTCGGCGCCGGACGCGGCGAGCGCGAGGCGCGCGAGCAGGTCGGACTCGCTCGGCCGCCCGTCCGGCAGCGGCACGACCGGCGGCGAGTAGCGGGCGTAGTCGCGGACGGCGAGGCCGGTCAGCGCGATGTCGTAGTGCGGCGTCTGCGCCGGACGCGGCGGCGGCAGGATCACGTGCGCGTGCCGGGTCGTCTCGTTCAGGTACGGGTCGACGCTCACCATGAAGTCGAGGCCGGCGAGCGCGCGGTCGAGGCGGGCGGCGTTCGGCGCGGACAGCGCGGGGTTCCCGCCGATGGTGACCAGCGCCCGGATCCGGCCCTCGCCGGGCGTCTCGATCTCGTCGGCCAGGGTCGCGACGGGGAACTCGCCGTTGACCTCGGGCAGGTCCCGGACGCGGCTGCGCCACCGCCCGGTGGTGAACGGCTTCTTGCGCCGGTACACGGGCGCGTGCGCGGGGCGCGGGAACATCGCGCCGCCGGGCCGGTCCAGGTTGCCGGTCAGCACGTTCAGGACGTCCACGAGCCAGCTGTTGAGCGTCCCGAACGCCTGCGTGCACGTGCCGATGCGCCCGTAGACGGCGGCGCGGTCGGCGGCGGCCAGCTCGCGCGCGGTCCGGCGGATCGTCTCGGCGGGGACGCCGGTGACGGGCGCGACGCGCTCGGGCGCGAAGTCGACGGCCAGGGCCCGCATGTCCGCCAGCCCGTTGACCATGCCGTCGAGGCGCACCGTGACGAGGTCCTCGGCGAACAGCGTGTGGACGAGCCCCATCAGCAGGAACGCGTCCGTCCCCGGGCGGATGAACAGGTGCTCGTCGGCGAGCGCCGCCGTCCGCGTGCGGCGCGGGTCGACGACGACGACCTTCCCGCCGCGCGCGCGGATCGCCTTCAGCCGGCCGGGGAAGTCGGGCGCCGACGCGAGGCTCCCGTTGGACTCCAGCGGGTTCGCGCCCAGCATCAGCAGGTGCCCGGTCCGGTCGAGGTCCGGCACCGGGATGGCGAGCGGGTCGCCGAACATGTGCCCGCAGCTCACGTGCTTCGGCATCTGGTCGGCGGTGCTCGCGGTGTACAGGTTGCGGGTGCCGAGCGCCTTCACGATCGCCGACGCGTACAGCGGCCCCGCCACCGAGTGCGCCGTCGGGTTGCCGATGTAGACGGCCACCGCGTCCCGCCCGTACCGCTCGACGACCCGCGCCAGCTCCCGCCGGACCGTCGCGAACGCCTCGTCCCAGCCGGCCGCCCGGTGGGCGTCGCCGTCGCGGACGAGCGCCTCCTGGAGCCGGTCGGGGTCGCCGTCGAGGACCCCGAGCGTCGCGCCCTTCGGACACAGGAACCCTTTGCTGAACGGGTCGTCCCTGTCGCCGCGCACGCGCGTCACCGCGCCGCCGTCGTCGAGGGTCAGCTCCAGCCCGCAAAGGGCTTCGCAGAGGGGACAGGTGCGGAAGGCCGTGCGGTCGCCCATGTGTCGACGCTCCTCCTGTGGGGCCGAACTCCATTCTGTCGCGTAATTCCGGGGGGCGCCATTTCCACGGTCTGGAGTTACTTTGTTGTTGAGGACTTCCGGCAGCCACAGGGAGCTGCTATGGACGCGTGGGTCGTCTGGTTGCTGATCGCGGCGCTCCTCGGGATCGCCGAACTGCTCACGCTGACGCTCGCGCTCGGCCTGCTCGCCGTCGCCGCGCTCGCCGCCGGCCTCACCGGCGCGGCCGGCCTGCCCCTCGCCGGCCAGGTCGCCGTCTTCGCCGCCGGGGCCGTCGCGGGCCTCGCCGTCGTCCGGCCCGTCGCGCGCCGCCACATCCGGCAGCCGCCGCCGCTGCGCACCGGCGCCGCCGCCCTCGTCGGACGCGAGGCCCTGACGCTCACCGAGGTGTCCCGCGCCGGCGGTCGCGCCCGCATTGGCGGCGAGGAGTGGTCGGCCCGCCCCTACGACCCCGACCTCGTCATCCCGGCCGGCGCCGCCGCCGACGTCCTCGCCATCGAAGGCGCCACCGCCCTGCTGTACCCGGTCCCCGGCGGGCCGGGCGAGGAGACACCATGACCGAACTCGCCATCGCCCTGCTCATCGTCGTCGTCGCCGGGCTGGCCGTGGTCGCCACCGCGGTGATGCGGTCGGTCTGGATCGTCCCGCAGGCGCGCGCCCGCAACGTCGAGCGCCTCGGCCGCTACCACCGCACGCTCGAACCCGGCATCAGCTTCGTCCTGCCGTTCGTCGACCGCGTGAAGTCGCTCATCGACCTGCGGGAGCAGGTCGTCTCGTTCAAGGCGCAGCCGGTCATCACCGAGGACAACGTTGTCGTCCACATCGACACCGTGCTGTTCTTCCAGGTCACCGATCCGCGTGCGGCCGACTACGAGATCGTCAACTACATCAAGGCGATCGAGCAGCTCACCGCGACGACGCTCCGCAACGTCATCGGCACCCTCGACCTGGAGGCCACCCTCACCTCCCGCGACCGCATCAACACCGCGCTGCGCGGCGTGCTGGACGACGCGTCCGGCAAGTGGGGCATCCGCGTCACCCGCGTGGAGATCAAGGCGATCGAGCCGCCCGCGTCCATCAAGGACGCCATGGAGAAGCAGATGCGCGCCGAGCGCGAGAAGCGCGCCGCGATCCTCACCGCCGAGGGCGCCCGCGCGTCCAAGATCCTCACGGCGGAGGGCGACAAGCAGTCGACGATCCTGCGCGCCGAGGGCGCGAAGCAGGCCGCCGTCCTGGAGGCCGAGGGGCAGGCGAAGGCGATCGAGCGCGTTTTCTCCACCATCCACGCGGCCGACCCCGACCCGAAGCTGCTCGCCTACCAGTACCTCCAGACCCTCCCGAAGCTCGCCGAAGGCCAGGGCAGCACCTTCTGGGTGATCCCGAGCGAGGTGACGAGCGCCCTCCAGGCCGTGACCCAGGCGTTCAGCGGCCCCACCCCCGTACGGGACCCGGAACCGTCCGGATCCGACGAGCCCGAACCGCCCCGCGAGATCTCTCCCAGCGACCCGATCCCGCCCTACCAGCTCACCCAGGGCAAGCCCAACGGCCAAGAGACCCCCGCCGACCCCGCCTCCTGACCGCGCCTCCTGACCTTCGCCGCGGCGTGCGGGCGGAGTGCGAGTGAGTGGGGTTGCCGGTGTTGAGGAAATGGGCGGATTCGCCCTGAGGGCCGGATGTGGTCGGGGGTGGGGTGGGGGGATTGTCCTGGTCGTGCCATGCTTGGCCGATCAAGACGGGGAGGTCTCCCATGCGCGTTTTCGCCGTGGCAGCCGTGGGCGTGCTGGTCGCCGCCGCCGTGTCCGCGTGCGGCGGGTCCGACGGGCCGGAGGCCGCGGGGGCGACGCCGCCGGCGGCCACGTCTCCGGCGAAGCCGAAGGGGGGAGCGGCGCCGTCGAAGGCGGCGCCGCAGCCGATCGTCATCGCGTTCGGCGGGGACACCCACTTCGAGGGGCAGCTGCGGTCCCGGCTGGCGAACCCGGCGACCGCGCTCGGGCCCGTCGCGTCCACCCTGCGGGCTGCCGACCTCGCCATGGTGAACCTGGAGACGGCGATCACGACGGGCGGCACTCCGGCGCCCGGCAAGGAGTTCACGTTCCGGGCGCCGCCGACGGCGCTGACCGCGCTGCGCCGCGCCGGCGTCGACGTCGCGTCCATGGCGAACAACCACGGCATGGACTACATGGAGGAGGGGCTGCGCGACTCGCTCGCCGCGATCAGGCGCAGCGGCTTCCCGATCGTCGGGATCGGCCGCAACGCGGACCAGGCGTACCGGGCGTACCGGACGACCGTGAAGGGCAACCGGATCGCGATCGTCGGCGCGACGCAGGTCCTGGACGACAACCTGGTCTCGGCGTGGACGGCGACCGGCGGCAAGGGCGGCCTCGCGTCGGCGAAGGACGTGCCGCGGATGGTGCAGGCGGTGAAGGACGCGCGGAAGGGCTCCGACCTCGTCATCGTGCATCTGCACTGGGGGCAGGAGCTGAAGGCGTGCCCGCTGCCGCGCCAGCAGGAGCTCGCCAAGGCGCTCGTCGACGCGGGCGCGGACATCGTCGTCGGCGGGCACGCGCACATCCCGCTCGGCGGCGGGTACCTGCAGGGCCGGTACGTCCATTACGGCATGGGCAATTTCGTGTTCTCGTCGGCGCAGGGGCAGACGGCGAAGTCCGGTGTGCTGCTGCTGCGGGTGGAGGGCCGGAAGGTCACGAAGGCGAAGTGGAAGCCGGCGCAGATCACCGGCGGGCTGCCCATCCCGATGAAGGGCGCGACGGCGGCCGCCGAGGTGAAGCGGTGGAACGGCCTGCGCGCCTGTACGGGGCTCACGGCGCGCCCCTAGCTCCGTCCCTGGTCGCGTCCCGAGTGGACTCTCCCACTGTGGGAGACGTCAGGCTGAGGACGTGAGCAACGATCTCCTGCCCATCGGGCGGTTCGCGCGGCTGTGCCGGTTGAGCGTCAAGCAGCTGCGCCACTACGACGACCTGGGCCTTCTCGCCCCGGCATGGGTCGACCCCTCGTCGGGCTACCGGTACTACCGGCCCGAACAGGCGCGGGATGCGCTGATGGTCGGGATGCTGCGGGAGCTCGACGTCCCGCTGCCCGCGGTGGCGCGCGTCCTCGCGGGCCAGGGCGCGGCGGCGCTGAAGGACGCGCGGGACCGGCTGGAGGCGGACGTGGCGCGGCGCCGCCGCGCGCTGCGGCTCCTGGACCGGGTGCTGGCCGAGGGACTGCCCGACACGGAGGTGTCGGTCGCCGAGGAGCCGGCCCGGAGGGTGCGGATCGCGCGCGAGGCGGCGACCCCGACGACGATCGCGGCGGCCACCGGGGCCTGCGTGGCCCGGCTCCTGCCGGAGGCCGAGGGCCCGCCGAGCCTCGTCGGGCTGTTCCCGCTGGACATGGCCGACGAGTTCGAGGTGCGGGTGGCGCTGGAGTCGGCGTCCGGCGAGGACGTCCTGCCCGGCGGGGCGTTCGCGCGGGCCCTGCACACCGGCCCGTACGAGGAGATCGCGCTCACCGTCCACGGCGTGCTGGCCTGGTTCGGCGACCACGGGCACGCGCCCGCGGGGCCGGTCCGCGAGGTCTACCTGAACGACCCGGGGAGCACGCCGCCCGAGCACCTGGAGACCCGGGTGCTGATCCGACTGGAGGATGTCCGATGAGCTGGTACGAGGCGGCGGAGAAGCCGGAGATCGCGGAGTTCGGCCCGGTGTCGGGGCTGGCCGTCACCGGACGCGGCGAGCCGGGCGGCGCGGCGTACGGGGCGAGCGTCGGCGCGCTGTACGCGGTGATGGGCGCGCTCGGCGCGCCGATGGTCCCGCTGGAGGGACGCTGGTGGGTGGAGGACGAGCGCTCCCCGTTCGAGGTGCCGCGCGAGGAGTGGTGGTGGCACCTGTTCCTGCGGCTCCCCGACGAGGAGGGCGCGATCGGGGCCGGCGCGATCGAGGCGGCCGTCACGCAGGTCAGGCAGGGGGTGCCGGCGGCGGCGCGCGTCCAGCGCGTCACGTTCACCGACGGGCGCTGCGTGCAGATGCTGCACCGCGGCCCGTACGCGGACGAGCCCGCGAGCCTCGCCGAGATGGACGCGCTGATGAAGGCGGAGGGCCTGGAGGTGAACGGCCTGCACCACGAGATCTACCTGTCCGACCCGAACGAGCCGGACCAGTCGAAGGCGCGGACGATCCTCCGCCAGCCCGTCCGCTGAGAGGCCCTGGACAGCGGACCTCATCGGCGTAGGTTCTCGGGCAAACCCCCGGAGAACGGTAGGGAGCGCCGATGCGGGACCAGCGGGTGAGGTCGGGCGGGATCGAACTGGCCGTACGGGAGCGCGGGGAGGGCGGCCGGCCGACGGTCGTCCTCGTCCACGGCTACCCCGACACCGGCGCGATGTGGGACGACGTCGCCGAGCGCCTCGCCGGCCGGTTCCGCGTGGTCACCTACGACGTGCGCGGCGCGGGCGGCTCGTCCGCGCCGTCCGACCCGCTGGACTACGGCCTCGACGCGCTGATGGGCGACCTGGAGGCGGTGCTGGACGGCGTCGGCGCGGACGAGCCCGTCCACCTCGTCGGCCACGACTGGGGATCGGTGCAGGGCTGGGAGGCGGTCATCGGCGACCGGCTGCGCGGCCGGTTCGCCTCGTTCACCTCGATCTCGGGACCGGACCGGCGGCATCTCGCGCGCTGGGTGCGGACCGCCGTCCGGTCCGGGCCGCGCGGGGTGCGGGAGGTGCTGGGGCAGGCGCGCCGCAGCGTCTACATGCCGGTGCTGATGGCCCCGCGCGCGGGCGAGCTGGCGGCGCGGCTGCTGCCCGCCGGGTTCGCGCGCGGGCTGCGGCTGCGGGAGGGCGCCGAGCCGCGCCCCGGGCATCCGGCCGCCACGCTGGCGCGGGACGCGCGCAACGGGCTCGGCCTGTACCGGGCGAACATGGGCCGCCGCCGCGGCTCGCCGGAGGACGGACGCCGCGGTTCCGAGGGCGACGGGCGCACCGACGTGCCCGTCCAGCTGATCGTCCCGATCAAGGACCGGTACGGGTCGCAGCCGCTGCTGCTGTCGCCGCGCGGCGTCGTCCCGAACCTGTACGTGCGCCGCGCACCGGCCGGGCACTGGGTGGCGCGCAGCCACCCGGACCTGGTCGCCCGCTGGATCACCGAGTTCGTGGAGCACATCGAGGGCGGGCCGGAGACGCCCGGTCTCGCGCACGCGCGCGCCGCCGCCGAGCCCGGCAAGGAGTTCGGCGGGGACCTCGTCGTCGTCACGGGCGCGGGCAGCGGGATCGGCCGCGCGACGGCCCGCGCGTTCGCCGACGCGGGGGCGCGCGTCGTCGTCGCCGACATCGACGAGGGCGGCGCCAAGCGGACCGTTGACGAGATCGGTGCGGCGGGCGGCGAGGCCCACGTCTACGGCGTGGACGTGGCGGACCCGGAGGCGATGGAGCGGTTCGCCCGGTACGTGAAGGACATCTGGGGAGTCCCGGACGTCGTCGTCAACAACGCCGGGATCGCGCTCGCGGGTTCGCTGCTGGAGACGCCGGAGGAGGACTGGGCGCGCATCCGGTCCATCAACCTCGACGGCATGTACCGCGGCTCCCGGCTGTTCGGCCGGCAGATGGTCGAGCGCGGCGAGGGCGGCCACATCGTCATCGTGTCGTCGCTGGCCGCGTTCACGCCGAGCCCGGAGCTGCCCGCCTACGGCGCGACGAAGGCGGCGGTCCTCCAGCTCGCCGAGTGCTTCCGGCTCGACATGGAGCGCTACGGCATCGGCGTCACGGCGATCTGCCCCGGCGCGGTCGACACCCCGATCACCCGGCGGACCCGGTTCGTCGGGATGGCCCCGGCGGTGGACGCCGAGCTGCGCGAGACGATGGGCCGCGCGATCGAGCGACGCGGCTTCCCGCCGGAGAAGGTCGCGCGGGCGATCCTGCGGGCCGTCCGGCAGGACGCGGCGGTCGTGCCGGTCGCGGTCGAGGCGCACGCCGCCCGGACCCTCGCCCGCGTCTCGCCCGCCGCGAACCGGGCCCTCGCGCGCCTCGGCCGCCGCGCCGGCGACCGCCTCCTCGCCGGGGTCCAGGACCGCCACGCCTGACGTCCCCGGCTCAGCCGGGGAAGCGGCGCTTCTTGGCGGTGTCGATCCAGCACAGCATTGCGAAGGCGGCGCCGATGGCGAGGAGCGACACGATCCACCAGGCCGGGGACGGCAGCCGCAGTGCGATGACGAGGAACCGCTTCGGGCCGTCCGGCTTCCAGCCGAACAGCTTGCTGATGAACGGCACGACGCCCGTGTACACCCCGAGCATGAACACGAAGGAGGACAGGCCGTCGTAGGACTTCGGGTCGTTCATACCGTAGAGCCTGCCGGGGCGGGGGCGCGCGGGATACCGACCAAGGTCGATGCCGCGCGTCCGGACGGCCGGCGGTCGCGCGGCCGTCCGGACGGCCGGAGGTACCGCAGGCGGCGGGGCCGCCGGGTCACGCGGGCGGGACGGTTCGTCTCAGGGTCTCGGTCGGGGTCTCGCCGAAGCGCTGCCGGTAGTGCTCCGCGAACCGGCTCATGTGCACGTAGCCGGCGGCCGCGGCGACGTCCGAGACCGTCCGGCGGCGGCCCGGCTCGGCCGACCGGAGCGCCGCGCGGGCGTGGTCGAGCCGCACGCCGCGCAGCAGCTGCGTCGGGGTGAGGCCCCACTGGGCGCGGCAGACCGCCTGGAGTTGCCGGACGCCGATCCCGGCCGCCGCCGCGATGTCGGACGCGCCGATCGGCCGCCCGTGGTGCGCCTCCACCCATTCGCGGATGAACCCGGCGAGATGGTGCGGGACGCGCCGGGGCGGCTCCGCCAGCTCCGGCGTCGCGGTGTTCGGCAGGCCGAGCAGGACCGCGGTGAGCAGCGACTCCTCCAGGCTGCGCGCGGCGAGCGGGTGCAGGCCCGTCGCCGCGCTGTCGTCGAGGACGGCGCAGACGTGCCGCCACGTCCGCTCGACGACGGACGCGGGCGCGAGGGCCGGGCCGTCCACGCTGTGGAAGCGCAGCGGCGGGTCGTACTCGCGGCCGAGGAAGCCGCCGAGGTGGTCGGCGAGCCGGCCGGTGCTCGTCGCGATCACCAGGCAGCCGTGCCGGGGGTCCGGGGTCAGCCGCATCGCCTCGTCGTGCGAGACGACGAGGCAGCCGCCCGCGGTGGCGCGGCCGCCGGACCGGCGGTACTCCACGCCCATCGGCGCCATCGGCGCGCACAGCGCGAACGCGCCCTCGGTCGGCGGGGTGTCGACGATGACGCCGGCGCCTCCGTAGCGGACCCAGACGAACTTGACCGCGCCGACGCCGAGGGCGTTGACCAGGCCGTCCAGCGGGCGGGCGGGGTCACGGGCCTGGAGGTCGTGGCCGACGGCGTACGGCTCGACGGTCCGGTGCAGGACGTCGATGTCGCCGCTGGCGACCCGCCGGTACGGCGACAGCGGCGGCACGTCCCCCGCGCCCAGTGGCGGTTCGTCTCCCGCGTCCGGCGGCGGCGCGGCCTCGGCATCCGGGGGCGGCTCGCCTTCCGCGCCCGGAGGCGGTGCGGCGGGGGCGGTCATGGCGGGCCGTCCGGTGCGGCGGCCAGCGGCAGGACGCCTCGGGCGCGCAGTCGCGGCATCACCTCGGCGGCGAAGTAGCCCAGCTCGCCGGCGTAGTCGAGGAAGGACAGCGCGATCCCGTCGAAGCCCGCGCGGGCGAACGAGGCGATCCCGTCGGCGACGTCGTCGGGGTCGCCGACCAGCGGGCAGCTTCCGTGCCCGGCGGCGAACCGGTCCCGGTAGATCTGCAGCATCTCCGGGGTGAACGACTGCGCGTGCAGGCCCTGCAGGCGCATCACCTCGTCCACCGCCGGCCAGTCGGCGTGCTCATCGGCGTAGTAGCGCAACCAGTCCTCCGCTTCGGCTCGCGTGGGGCGGCACACGACGTGCCCCAGCGTGAAGACGCCGACGTCCCGGCCGTACGACGCGGCCTCCTTGCGGATGGCCGCGACGACCTCCGCACCGTCCTCCGGGCCCGCGACGACCGTGAACGCGCGGTCGGCGTTGCGGGCGGCGAACGACCGGCCCTGCCGGGACGACCCGGCGTTGATCACCGGCAGGCTCCGCCCGTTGTACGGCTTCGGCGCGCCGACGACCCGCCGGAGGTGGAAGTACCGGCCGTCGTGGTCGAACGGCTCGGGGCTCGACCAGATGCGCCGGACGATGTCCCACCACTCCTGCGCGTAGGCGTACCGGGTGTCGTGGTCGTCCGGGAGCGTGAGGCCGAACATCGCGTACTCGGGGGCGTGCCAGCCCGCGACGATGTTCAGCCCGACCCGTCCCCGGCTGAGGTGGTCGGCGGTCGCGAGCTGCTTGGCGGCGACGATCGGGTGGTGGAACGCGGTGTGGACCGTGGTGAAGACGCGCAGGCGCGTCGTGCCCGCGAGCATTCCGGACGCCCATACCAGCGGGTCGAGGACGCTCTGGTGGAAGTCGGTGTCGGGGCCCCAGTCGGTCCAGCGGGCGACGGGCAGCAGGAAGTCGATCCCGCTCTCGTCGGCGAGGCGGGCGAGGCGCAGATTGTTGTCCCAGGTGGCTCGCCACCTTTCCGGAACCGTGGTTATCGCCAGTCCCGATTCGGTGTTGGGGGAGAACAAGCCAAGCTGGAATCCCATCGAGATTCACCTTCGTCCGGCCTCGTCCGCATGTGTCCGACTTTGCCCAGTATCGGAAGGGCGTCGGCTGCGGGCAATGGCCGCCGGCCGTCATATCGGGATGATCCCGAGCGCGAGCCGGTCGAAGGGGCCGGGCTGTTCGTTCTCCTTGGGGTGCCGGCCCTCCGGCGTCGCGTACACGACGATCCGCCCCGAGCCGCCGGACCCGGCGCGGCAACGGTGGATCAGGGCCTGGACGACGTCGGTGAGGTGCCTGCCGCAGGAGTCGCCGGTGCGGGACGCCGCGTCCCGGCCGGGAGTCCGGGGACTTCGCGGACTCCGGGCGGGCGCCGGGGCGCCGCCGCCGGTCTCCAGGCGGATCTGGAAGCGGGACGGGCGGCGGCATCCGGGCATGGAGCAGACGTACCGGTCGTCGCCGAGCGGGGAGCGGGCGGGATCGCTGGGCATCGAAGAGCCTTCCGGCGCGGTCGCGAGCGGGTGGTGGCGGGTCCCAGGTCACATATGTCGCGTTTTTCCGGAAAATCGGTGGTCTTCGGCGGGGGTCGGCGGATCTTTCGTCTTTCCGGGGAGGAGAAACGCGAGAACGTGCGCGACCCACTATGCCCGAGCGGTCCTTCGTTCGCAACGCTAACCGGATAGCCGGCCGCGCATTCCGGCTAGCCGTCCAGGCTATTTATGGCATTTCTACTGATTATTGTGATCCGTCCGGAAATACCGGGAAACCAGTGCGGAGAGCAGCGCCGCGGCGACCATGAACAGCCAGCCGTGCCGGAAGGCCGCCACCGACGGGTGCGCCCCGTTCCCCAGCAGCACGGTCAGCACCGCGACGCCGAGCGCCGAGCTGATCTGCCGCGCCATCATCAGCACCGCCGACCCCAGCGACAGCCGCTCCGCGGGCAGCGATGCCGCCGACCCGAACAGCGGCGGCTGCAGCAGCGCCGTGCTCACCCCGACGAGCACCGCCCCCGGGACGAACATCGCCAGGTACGACGGCTCGCCGGACGCGAGCACCGCCCACCAGCCGCAGCCCACCGCGAGCGCCAGCCCGCCCAGCACCGCCGACGCGCGCCCCCCGATCCGGCCGACGATCCGTCCGGAGAACGGCGACATCACCATGCACGACAGCGGGATCGGCGCGATCCCCACGCCCGCCCGGACGACCGGGTAGTGCCACACCCCCGTGAAGTACAGCGTCGCCGCCACCAGCGTCGCCGCGAACACCAGGTAGTAGAGGAAGACCCCGGACACCGCGACCGCGAACGGCCGGTGCCGGAACAGGTCGGGGCCGATCACCGGGTTCGGGTGCCGCCGCATGTGCGCGACCGCCAGCGTCCCGAGCACGGCCGCCGCGGCCGCGCACCCGATCGTCCGCGCCGACCCGTACCCCCAGTCCGGCGCCTGGACGAGCAGCGCGGTCAGCGCCGTCGCCGCGCCCAGCACCAGCGCCGACCCGAGCAGGTCGAGCCGCTGCCGCGCCTTGCGCGGCGTGTCCGGCAGCAGCCGCCGGCCGGCCAGGATCGCCGCCGCCGTCACCGGCACGTTGATCAGGAAGATCCAGCGCCAGCCCGCCATCAGCAGCAGCCCGCCGAGCACCGGCCCGCAGCCGCCGCCGAGCGCGGCCACCGCCGTCCAGATCCCCATCACCGTCGGGTGCTCGCGCTTGGGGAACGCGGGCAGCGCCAGCCCGAGCGACGTCGGGACGAGCACCGCGCCCGCCGCCGCCTGGACGACCCGCGCCGCGACCAGCGCGGGCAGGGTCGGCGCCACCGCGCACGCCACCGACGCGGCGCCGAACAGCGCCATGCCGGCGAGGAAGCTCTTCTTGCGGCTCGTGTCGTCGGCGAGCCGCCCCGCCGGGACGAGCAGCGCCGCGAGCACGATCGTGTACGCGTTCAGCACCCACGACACCTGCGGCAGCGGCGCGCCGTCGAACGTGCGCCGCAGCGCCGGGAACGCGACGCTCACCGCGAACAGGTCGAGGATCGCCAGGAACTGCGCCGTCGACGCGACCGCGAGCACGAGCCACCGCCGCGCCCCCGGTCTCTCGGCTCCTCCGGGGGCCTCTGCCACGTCCTTCCGGGCCGGGACGCTCGCCGGCCGGGCCTTCATCCGTGCGTTCATGCCGTCAATGATCGAGAGCGGCCGGACCCGCCACGAGTGGCAGGATTGACAGCATTCGATAGATTACTGACATGACGCGGAGCCTGGCGATCCTGGTCGTCCCCGGCGCACCGATCTTCGAGGTCGCCATCCCCTGCCAGCTGTTCGGCTCGCCGCCCCCGGCGCACACCGGCCCCTGGTACGACGTGCGGCTCTGCTCGGAGGGCGCGTCCCGGCTGCGCGGCTCGTCCGGCCAGGACGACCTGCCCGGCGCGTTCCAGATCGTCGCCCCGCACGGGCTGGACGCCCTGGAGACGGCCGACACGGTGATCGTCCCGGCGACCGGGAACGTGCTCGACGACCCGTCGCCGCAGGTCGTCGAGGCGGTCCGCGCCGCGTACGCACGCGGCGCCCGCATCGTCTCGCTCTGCTCCGGCGCGTTCGTCCTCGCCGCCGCCGGCCTCCTCGACGGCCGCCGCACCGCGCTGCACTGGAAGCACGCGCCCGTCCTGCGCGAGCGGTTCCCGTCCGTCGAGGCCGACACGTCCGTCCTCTACATCGACGACGGCGACCTGCTCACCGGCGCCGGCAACAGCGCCGGCATCGACCTGTGCCTGCACCTCATCCGGCAGGATCTCGGGGCGGACGTCGCCAACGCCGTCGCCCGGCAGATGGTCGTCCCGCCGCACCGCACGGGCGGGCAGGCCCAGTACGTCGAGACTCCCCTGCCGCCGTCCGGCCGCGCCGACGGGCTCGGGCCCGTCCTGCAGTGGGCGCTGGCGCGCCTCGACCGGCCCCTCACCACCGCCGACCTCGCGGCCCGCGCCGGCCTGACCGGCCGGACCCTCATCCGCCGCTTCCACGCCGAGACGGGGACGACCCCGCTGCAATGGCTCCTCGCCCAGCGCGTCATCCGCGCCCGGGAGCTCCTGGAGGAGACCGACCTCTCCATCGACCTCGTCGCCGAGAAATGCGGCCTCGGCACCGCCCCGAACCTCCGCACCCACTTCGCCCGCGAACTCGGCGTCACCCCGAGCGAGTACCGGCGCGCCCACCGCCGCGTCCCGGTCGGCTGATCGACGAATCTTGAACCCCGGCGGCCCTTGCCGCGACGCCGCGGCGCCTATCGTGGCGTCCATGGCCCCATGGGACGACGTGCGGCGCACCGCCCCCGCACCCGGCTACCCGATGACCTTCGCGGCGCGGCACCTCGCGGGCCGCCCGTGAACATCGGCCTGCTGACGTTCAACACCCTCTTCCGAGGCGACTCCCGCGCCCGGATCAAAGCGCTCGCCGGAATCCTGGAGGACTCGTCGTACGACGTGGTCTGCCTTCAGGAAGTGGTCTCCCCGCTCAATCTCGCGGCGCTCCGCGCGGCGACGCCGTCGTACCCGCACATCGCGCACGGCCCGTCCGTCCCGCTCGTCCGCGGCGGCCTCGTCACGCTTTCGCGGCGGCCGATCGTCCGCCGCCATTTCCGCCCGTACCGGTTCACCGGCCGTCCGCGCCTCGAAGGGCTCCTGCGCAAGGGCGCCCTGCTGACCCGCGTGCAGCTGGGGGACGAGCACGTCACCATCGTCAACACCCACCTGACCGCCAACAGGGACACCGACTGGGACCTCGCCAATCCCTACACCCGGATAGAGGCCGGCGAACTCGCCCAGCTGGCGGACCTGCTCGCCCACCCGGCCCTGACCGACCCCCTGATCGTCGCGGGCGACCTCAACGTCCCGAGGTCGTCGCCCGTCCTCCGCGACTTCCGCGACGCCACCGGCCTCGCGGACGTCCTGAACGGTGACCCCGCGACCACCTTCCGTCCCACACCGAAGCTCAGCCTCGAACCCATCGACCAGATCCTCGCCACCCCGCCGCTGACGGCGACCACGACCCTGGTCTTCAAGGACGAGATCCGCCTCCCGGACGGCCGCACGAGCTACCTGTCCGACCACTACGGCATAGCCGCCGCCTTCTCCATGTAGAGCGAACCGCGCCCACCCCCCATTAGCGAGGCGTCCATGGGGTGAGGGGGTGCCCGGGGTTGGCGCCGGTACCCACAATCGGTGAGGGGAGTTGCTCAGTCCCGGCCATAAACACGGCGCAAGTGGGCTCTTACAGTGAGTGGACCTCAGCGGAACGCTGCCGTTTCGGCAGGTTCGCCCCCACCCCGGAGGCCGTGATGAGACGCTCCCCCCTCCGCGCCGCGGCGGCGCTCGCCGCCGCAGGCGCGCTCGCCGCGACCGCCCTGGCCCCACCGGCCTCGGCCGACACCGTGCCGGGCTCCGTCCCGCCGGACAAGGACCCCTTCTACCAGGCGCCCGCGAACATCGGTGACTACGCGCCGGGCGCCATCGTCGCCTCCCGCGCCTTCACGCCCAAGGCCGGGAACGTGGCCGACACGGCGAACGCCTGGCAGGTCTCGTACCGCACCAACGACTCGCACGGGACGCCGGAACTCGCCGTCACCTCGGTGCTGGTGCCGAAGAAGGCGTGGACCGGGTCGGGCGCGCGGCCGGTCGTGTCGGTGCAGGCCGCCGAGGACTCCACCGGCACGCAGTGCGCCCCGTCCTACGGCCTGGCGTCCGGCGACCTGTTTGCGTCGAGCGCCGCGGTCTACGCCGGGCCGATGCTGAGCAAGGGATGGGCGGTCGTCATGCCCGACTTCGAGGGCCCAAAGTCGGTGTTCATGGGAGGGCTCCAGGCCGGGCACGCCGTCCTCGACGGGATCCGCGCCGTGCGGCGGTTCGCGGACGCGGGGCTCCCCGCGACGGCGAAGTGGGCGCTCGCCGGCTACTCCGGCGGCGCGCAGGCCACCGGCTGGGCGGCGGAGCTCCAGCCGTCCTACGCGCCGGACGTGACGCTCGCCGGGGCCTCCATGGGCGGCATCCCCGCCGATCCCGAGGCCGTGGCGCGGTCGCTGGACGGCGGCGTCTTCTCCGGCTTCGAGGCGGCCGCCGCCGTCAGCCTCGGCGCCGAGTACCCGGAGATGGACATCAACGCGCTGATGAACGACAAGGGCAAGCAGGCGATGGCGGACGCCTCCGGCAAGTGCCTGACGGACCTGCTCACGTCGTTCCCGTTCAAGAAGCTGGCCGACTACAGCACCGTCCCCGACCCGCTGGCGGTGCCGCGCGTCCGGGCCGTGCTGAAGGCCAACACCCTCGGCTCGGCCGCGCCCGCCGTCCCCGTGTTCGACTACCACGCCAACACCGACGAGATCGTCCCCGTCGGGCAGGACGACGCGATGGTGAAGGCGTGGTGCTCGCGCGGCGCGACCGTGCACGTCGTCCGCGACGCCATCGGCGAGCACGCCCTGGAGATGGTCGTGCGGCAGAACGACGCGGTGAACTTCCTGGACGACCGGTTCGCCGGGAAGACGCCCGTCAACGACTGCTGACCGGCGCGATGCGGGGGCGTGCCGGAGGCGGCCCGCCCTCGCAGCGTTTCACCAGAGCAGCAGGGCCAGTGCGGCGGCGACCGCGGCGATCAGAACGCCGCCCGCGGCCAGCGGCCCCGCCGTGCGCCCGGCCGGAGACGGCCGCCGCCCGTCGATCGCGGCCGCGCCCGCCCGGTAGCGCACCCCCGCGTAGACCATCCCGGCCACGCCCGTCGCGACCAGGACGATCCCGGCGGCGACGGACCGCGCGCCGCCGTCCTCGACGAGCTTCGCGACCGCGAGGCCGAGCACCATCACCCCGGCCGCCGTCCGCATCCAGGCGAGGAACGTGCGCTCGTTGGCGAGGTGGTCGCGGGCGAGGTCGGGGTCGCCGCCGTCCTTCGCGGCGGGTTCCTGCATGGCGGGTCCTCCCGGGGAGAGGCGAGCGGCTCCGCCTCTGTATTCCCGGGTATCCGCAGCTCATGAGCCTGTGAGGGAAACGGGACGACGAACCGGTACCCGGCGGCCGACTGCGGACGGGCTCGGCGAGCACGAGGTCGCGGCCACGCTGCAATGCCCGGAGGACCGGCACAGCGCAACGCGAACACTTCCTGAGCGCGTATTCGCTTTACCGGCGCCTGACTGCGATTCCTGTCGCCGTTGACTATTCTCGGTGGCCCGGTGCCGGTGATCAGGAGGGATATCCCGTGACCAGTGTCCGCGAATCGATCGGCCGGGCATTCGACGAGGTATGGCGGCGGACCAGCGGCCGTCTCGACGGCCTCACCGACGACGAGTACCTCTGGGAGCCCGCCCCGGACGGCTGGACGATCCGTCCGGACGCCTCAGGCCGCTGGCTCATCGACGCCGAGGGCGGCGGGGGTCCCGCCCCCGACCCGGTCCCGATCGCGACCCTCGCCTGGCGCATCGGCCATATCGGCCTGACCTTCATCGATTACGGGACCCGCCTTTTCCAGGGGCGCAACATCACGCTGGACGAGGTCGAATTCTCCGGAACGGCCGCCGGCGGGATCCGGTTCCTCGAGACGGCCTTTCGCGTCCATTGGCGCGAGCCTTTCGAGGCGATGTCCGAGGAACGGCTGTGGGAGCCGTCCGGCCCCGCCTTCTTCGGCTACGCCGACTACCCGGCGATCGACACGGCCCTGCACGTGCTGGACGAGTTCACCCACCACTCGGCCGAGCTCGGCGTCCTGCGGGACCTCTACCCGCACCGGTCCTGAGCAGCCCGGAACAGGCGCGTCGGCCCTATTGACACATGATCTCTTAGCCCGGTTGGATCGCTCCATACTCGCGAGTAGCCCGGACCGCCGGTCCGGTCGTCTCGGCACGCCCCCCGCCGCGGTTCCACCCCCAGCGAGAGGATCCCTGTGTCGTCCATGATGAAGCGGCTGGCCGTGCTGTCCCTGTCGGCGGGACTCGCCGCCACCGCCCTGTCCGCCGCGTCCGCCGCGTCCGCGCAGGCCGCCCCGAAGCCGCGCGCCCAGGCGGCCGCGCCCGCCGACGCGCCGCCCGCCTCGCTGGACCTGTCGGACTGCCCCGACGTCCTGCCGGTCGGCGCCGACCCCGCGGACTGGTACTGCAACGTGCTGGTGACCAGCGGCGGCAGCATGAAGATCGGCAACATCGACCAGCAGATCACCGCGCCGATGCGGATCACCCTGCTGGCCGGCTCCGACCCGAAGACCGGGGCGGAGATCTCCAAGTTCGTGAAGATGCGCAGCACGGCGATGCCGGTGGCGGGCGGCGCCCTCGGCATCCCCGGCACCGAGAAGATCCCGCTGTTCGCGCTGAAGGTGAAGCCCCAGTACGCCGGGAAGATCGACCTCGACATCGTCAACCGCAAGACCCGGCTCGACCTGAAGATCAAGCTGATCAACCAGCTCCTCGGCGACAAGTGCTTCGTCGGCTCCGCCACCGCGCCGATCTCCCTCGACCTCGACCTGGCGGACATCACCGCGGCCCCGGGCCCGGACGGCACGTTCTGGGTCAAGATCAACGCGACCGACGACACGTTCGCCGTGCCGAAGACCAACGGCTGCGGTCTCACCGCGCCGATCGCGGACTTCCGCGGCGGCCTCCCGTCGGCGTCCGGGAAGAACCACGCGCAGCTCACCTCGTACTTCGGCGGCAAGCAGTACTCGGAGATGTACCCGAAGATGGCCGTCCGCACGAAGTGACGCCCGTCCGCTGACGGCGGGCCCGCGCCACGCTCCCGGCGCAGGCCCGCTGAGCCGTGCAGGAACCCTACGGGGGTGCCGTACGTTGCCGGGAGACGTAAGCGTATGCCGTACTCCTACGAAGGGCACTCCCATGGCGATCCGTTCGGCGCGCGACCTGACCGACTTCCTCGTCGGCTACACCCGGGACATGGCCGTCTCCGACGAGGAGCCGGGCGCGATCCTCGACCGGTACTTCGTGCCGGAGTTCGCGTACTGCAACGACGGGCTCGTGATCGACCGGCGGCGGATGATCGACCACGCCCGGCCGGTCCGCAGGAACGTCGACCGCGAGGCGATGGCCGCCGCCGGCCGGGCGGGCCTGGAGGTCCACGAGGCGCTGGTCTCCGGCGACCGGTTCGCGGCGCGGTACACGCTCCGCACCCGGATGCGGAAGGGCGCGACGTTCGCGGCGGAGATCTACATGTTCGGGCGGCTGGCGCCGGACGGCCGCATCGAGCGGGTCGACCAGGTCACCCGGCAGCTCGGCGAAAATTAGATCAGAAACTTAAATAAGTGGGTGATATATTCGCCGGGTCCGCTCGACCGGCCGCAGGAGGCGACGATGACCAGCCCGTTCCCGCTGGAACCGGAACCGATCCACGTGCCCGACGGCGTGCTCGACGACCTGCGGCAGCGGCTGGCGCTGACGCGCTGGCCGGACGACGCCGGCAACGACGACGGCTACTACGGCGTGAAGCGCTCCTACCTCCAGGGGCTCGTCGAGTACTGGCGGGACGGCTACGACTGGCGCAAGGCCGAGGCCGCCATCAACGCCTACGAGCACTACCGCGTGGACGTCGAGGGCGTGCCGGTCCACTTCATGCGCCGGCCGGGCGTCGGCCCGAACCCGACGCCGCTGATCCTCACCCACGGCTGGCCCTGGACGTTCTGGCACTGGGCCAAGGTCGTCGACCCGCTTGCGGACCCGGGGGCGCACGGCGGCGATCCCGCCGAGGCGTTCGACGTGATCGTCCCGTCGTTCCCGGGGTTCGGGTTCTCCGCCCCGCTGCCGGACCACCCGGACATGAACTTCTGGAAGGTCGCCGACCTCTGGCACGTCCTGATGACCCGGACGCTCGGGTACGACCGGTACGCGGCGGCCGGCTGCGACGTCGGCGCCATGGTCACCGGCCAGCTCGGGCACAAGTACGCCGGCGAGCTGCACGGGATCCACATCGGCTCCGGCCAGATGCTCACCCTGTTCAACGGCGACCGCGGCTGGGACATCACCGGCGGGCGGCCCCTCCCGGACGGCCCGCCCGGCGTCCGGGAGCGCGCCATGGAGATGGAGCGGCGGTTCGCCGTGCATCTCGTGGCGCACATGCTGGAGCCCTCCACGCTGGCGTACGGGCTGTCCGACTCGCCCGCCGGGATGCTCGCCTGGATCCTGCAGCGGTGGACGCGGTGGAGCGACGACGGCGGCGACATCGAGACGGTGTTCGCCCGGGACGACCTGCTCACCCACGCGATGATCTTCTGGGTGACCAACTCGATCGGCACGTCCGTCCGGACGTACGCCAACAACAACCGGTACCCGTGGACGCCGTCGCACGACCGGTGGCCCGTGGTCGAGGCGCCGACCGGCATCACGTTCGTCGCCTACGAGAACCCGCCGGGCGTCACCACCGAGCGGCGGGTCGAGCAGTTCGTCGAGAGCGGCCGCGGCGCCTGGTACAACCACGTCAACCTCACGGCGCACGACCGCGGCGGCCACTTCATCCCGTGGGAGATCCCCGAGGAGTGGGTCGCCGACCTCCGCCGCACGTTCCGCGGCCGCCGCTGACCCGGTAGATCGCCCCGGTGTACGCCTACCCGCGTGCCGCCGCGGGCGACGCCGTCCCGGGCGACGGCGCCCGGCCCGCCCCGGGGCCCGCTCACAGCGGTTTGCGGGCCTCGAAGAGGGACCGGGACGAGTGCGCGACGAACGGCCCGTCGCGCCGGATCCGCTCGTCCAGCTCCCGGAGCCGGTCGCGGTGGCGCTCGACGGTGAAGCCGGGAACGATCCAGATCACCTTGCGCAGGAAGTACACGACCGCGCCGATGTCGAAGAACTCCATGCGGAGCCGCTCCGTGCGCAGGTCGACGACGTCGAGGCCGGCGGCGCGGGCGTCCGCGCTCTCGATCTCGGGGTCGCGCTTGCCGCGCGCCTCGGGCTGCGGGCCGAGGAAGTACTCGGTCACCTCGAAGACGCTGGCGGGGCCGACGTGCTGGGCGAAGTAGGTGCCGCCGGGCGCGAGGACCCGGGCGATCTCGCCCCACTCGACGACGGCGGGATGGCGGCTGGTGACCAGGTCGAAGGCGCCGTCGGCGAACGGCAGCGGCGGCTCCTCGGGGTGGACGACCACGGCGGCGCCCCGCGGGTGCAGCAGCCGGGTCGCCTTGGCGACGTTCGGCGGCCACGCTTCGGTCGCGACCATCGTCGGCGGGAACGCCGGGGCCTCGGCGAGCACCTCGCCGCCGCCGGTCTGCAGGTCCAGCGCGGCGGTGGCGTGCGCGAGCCGCCCGCTCATCAGCCGCTGGTACCCCCACGAGGGCCGCTGCTCGGTCGCCCGGCCGGCCAGCCAGGAGAAGTCCCAGCCGTCGACGGGTGCGGCGGCGGCCTCGTCCACCAGGTCATCGAACGTGCGGTCCATGAGGCCATGCTCGCAGCCGGGTCAACCGGTTTGTTCGGGCCCGTCCCGCCGGACCCGCCCGGCCACCTCGACGAGGCCGCCGGGCCGCGGCATCGTCATGATCTGCGAGCCGCGCCCCTGGGTGACGACGAGCGGGCGGCCGAGCCGGGCCGTGAGCAGCAGCGCGGCGGCGCCGGTCGCCTCGTCCTCGTCGATGCCGTCGCCGCGGCCGGGGAAGCCGCGGGCGCGGACCCGGCCGGACGGCTCGTCCTGCCACGCCCACGCGTAGATCCACTCGCCGGGCGGCGGGACGGGGAGCGCGTCGACCACCCCGGCGGACCCGTACTCGCGCAGCGTGCGGCCGGGCGCCCACTCGGGCCGCCCGGCGATCCAGGTGAGATCGCCGTCGCGCCGGACGTCCACCAGGCCCGCCGCCGTGACCAGGGCGGGCACGCCGAGCAGCCAGGCGGCGCCGACGCACGGATGCCCGGCGAACGGCAGCCGGGCGGACGGCGTGTAGATGTCGATGGCGCCGCGCGCGGCGTCGTCGATGAAGACCGTCTCGCTGAAGCCGAGCTCCCTGGCGATCCCCTGGCGGCGCTCCTCACCGGGGACGGCGGCGCCGTCGCGGACGACCCCGAGCGGGTTGCCGTGCGCGCCGTCCGGTCCGCAGAAGACGCGCAGCACCTCATGGTCGATCATCCGGCCAGTCAACCACGCTGCGGCTACAACCGGCCGTTGTCGATCCGGCCGGACGGCTGTTGGACGCCGCGTTCCGGCGTGCGGTGGGATGTCCGCCGTGAACGCGAGCATGCAGGCCCTTCTGGTGATGGACGTCCAGCGCGTCGTGGTGGCGCAGCTCGGGGACCGGGCGGACCGGTACCTCGCCCGGCTGGCGGAGACGGTGGCGGCGGCCCGCGCGGCGGGCGTCCCGGTGATCCACGTCCGGGTCGTGCACCGCGACGGGCATCCCGAGATCGGGCCGCTGAACAAGCCGTTCCGGGGGCTGGCCGGCACGGACGCCATCACCGAGTCGAACCCGGAGAGCGGGATCCATCCGGCGGTGGCGCCGCTGCCCGGCGAGCCCGTCCTCGACAAGCGCTTCTTCAGCCCGTTCGCCGGCACGGACCTGGACGCGCTGCTCCGCGCGCGCGGCGCCGGGACGCTCGTGCTGACCGGCCTGGCGACCAGCGGCGTCGTCATCAGCGCCCTGCGGGACGCGACGGAGCGGCAGTACGCGCAGATCGTCCTGTCGGACGGGTGCGACGACGCCGACGAGGAGACGCACCGGTTCCTGGTCGAGCGGTTCTTCCCGCGCGAGGCCGACGTCATGACGAGCGCGGAGTGGGTCGCCGGCCTCGGCGGTCAGTGACCCATCACCAGGAAGACGACGCCGGCGACCACGTGCGCGACCACGGTCACCGCGAGCATGACCACGAACAGGTACTTGGCGGTCGGATGGTCGAACTGCGAGCCCTTCCGGGCGGTCTGCGCCGAGCGGTCCTGGGCCTGCTGCTCCAGTTCGTCCAGGGACGGCAGGAAGGACGGCCGTCGGAGCGCCATGCGTTCCCCTCTCAGCCCATGACGGCGAACAGGACGCCGCCGATGACGTGCGCGGCCACGGTGACCGCCAGCAGCCCGACGAACAGGTACTTGGCGGTGGGATGGTCGAACTGGCCGCCGCCGCGGGGGCGGGGTCCGAGTTCGGCCTGGCGGCGGGCGATGCGCTCTTCCAGGGGTGCCCTGCGGAACATGCGGCCTCCGTTGCCTCGCCAATCGTTGGTGTACAAAACGTTGCGGTAGTAACCTTTATAGCCGAAGCCCCCGGCGAGTGGAGGAACCGTGGCACGTGATCTGGACGACGTCCCCGTCCCCGACCCGCTGGCACTGGAGAACCAGGTCTGCTTCGCGCTGGTGGTGGCGTCGCGCAGCGTGCTCGCGCTCTACCGCCCCATCCTGGAGCCGATGGGGCTGACGCATCCGCAGTACCTGGTGATGCTGGCGCTGTGGGAGCACGAGCAGCTGTCGGTCAAGGAGCTGAGCCGGCTGCTGCAGCTCGACCCGGGCACGCTGTCGCCGCTGCTCAAGCGGCTGGAGTCCGCCGACCTCATCCGCCGCCGGCGCGACGGCCGGGACGAGCGGCTGCTCGCCGTCACCGTCACCGAGAGCGGCCGGGCCCTCCGCGAGCAGGCGGAGAAGATCCCGGCCACGATCATGGACAAGCTCGGCATGGGCCTCGACGAGCTGGAGGACCTGCACGGCACCCTCACCCGCGTCATCGCCGCCGCCACCCGCGCCGCCCCCTGACGCCGCGACCGGTCAGGGCGCCGCGGCGCCCCAGTCCCACAGGGCCTGCAGCACCGGCCCGAGGCGCCGCCCCCTCTCGGTGAGGCTGTAGCGGGTGCGCGGCGGCACGCCCGGCTCGCGGTGCCGCTCGGCGACGCCGGCGCGGACGAGATGGGCGAGCCGGTCGGCGAGCACCTTGTCCGACAGCGCGGGCAGCGCGTCCCGGAGCGCGGTGAAGGAGCGGTCGCCGCGGAGCAGTTCGCGGACCACCAGCGTCGTCCACCGCCCGCGCAGCGCGTCGAGGGCGATCTCCACCGGGCAGGACGGGCTCGGCGCGGCGGCGTCCGCGCGGGGATCGGCGGGCAGTCCCGGGCGACTGACCGTTTGGTGAGCCATGAACGGGCCTCCTAGCGTTGCCGCGTCTCAACGATCTTGTCTACCGGAAGGATCATCATGCGGCGGTCGGCGACGCGTCCCGAGGACGTCCCCCGGGTGTTCGAGGAGCGGTTCAACAGCGGGGACACCGCGGCGGTGGCGGAACTCTACGAGGACGGGGCGGTGTTCGTGCCCGAGCCCGGGTCCGGCCTGCGCGGCGCGGAGGCCCGCGCCGCCAACGAGCGGTTCGTGGCCCTCGGAGTGCCGATCGAGGTCACGCCGCGGCACGTCTACGCGGCGGGCGACGTCGCGCTGCTGATCGTCGACTGGGTGATCGACGGCACCGGCCCGGACGGCGCCCCGGTGCGCATCGAGGGCACCGCGACGGACGTGGCCCGGCGCGGCGCGGACGGCTGCTGGCGGTACGCCGTCGACAACCCGTTCGGGGTCGCCGGGCTGGGATGATCCGGGCATGCGGTTCGGAATCCTGGGCGAGACCCGGGCGTGGCGGGACGGCGGCGAGGAGGTGCCGCTCGGCGGCCCGGCCCGGCGGGCGCTGCTGGCGCTGCTGCTCGTCCGCCCGGGCGCGGCGGTCCCTGCGGACCGGCTGGCGGAGGGCGGGACGGCGGGCCACGCGCTGCACTCCCAGGTGTCGCGGCTGCGGGCGGCGCTCGGCGCGGGCGCGGCGATCGAGCGGGCCGGCGGCGGGTACCGGATCGCGGTCGAACCCGGCGACGTGGACGCGGGACGGTTCGAGCGCCTCGCGGACGAGGGACGCGCCGCGCTGCGCGACGGCGATCCCGAACGGGCGGCCGCGCTCCTCGGCGAGGCGCTGGCCCTGTGGCGCGGGCCGGCGCTCGCCGACGTGCCGCGGGCCGAGACCGAGGCCGCGCGGCTCGACGAGCGGCGGCTCGCCGCCCTCGAAGACCGGATCGAGGCCGACGTGTGCCGGGGCCGCCATCGCGAGGTCGTGCCCGAGCTGCGGGAACTCCTCGGACGGCATCCGCTGCGCGAGCGGCTCGCCGGGCTGCTGATGCGGGCGCTGCGGGACGGCGGCGGGCGGGCCGAGGCGCTCCTGGTGTTCGAGGAGACGCGGCGGCGCCTCGCCGACGAGCTCGGCACGGACCCGTCCGCGGACCTCGCCGCCCTGCACCGGGACCTGCTGCGCGGCGACCCCGCTCCGGCGCCGGTGCGGCCGCCCGCGCCGCTCACCGCGCTCATCGGCCGTGACGGCGACGTCGAAGGCGTCGCCGACCTGCTCGGTTCCGCGCGCCTGGTGACGCTGACCGGGCCCGGCGGGGTCGGGAAGACGCGGCTGGCCGTCGAGGTGGCGGGCCGGGCCGGAGGCCGCGGCGCGGCCCGGACGGCGTGCTTCGCCGAGCTGGCGCCGCTGCGGGACGGCGCGTCGCTGCCCCGCGCGCTGCTCGGCGCGCTCGGCCTGCGCGAGCCGGGCCCCCAGGCCCCGGACGCCGCGAAGGCCCCGGAGGACCGGCTCGTCGCGGCGCTCGCCGACCGGCCGCCGCTGCTCGTCCTGGACAACTGCGAGCACATCGTCGACGCGGTCGCCGCGCTCGCCGCGCGGCTGCTCGCCGCGTGCCCGGACCTGCGCGTCCTCGCGACGAGCCGCGAACCGCTCGGCATCACCGGCGAGCACCTGTGGCCCGTCCGCCCGCTGGACGGCGACGCGGCCGTCCGGCTGTTCACCGCGCGGGCGTCGGCGGTGCGGCGCGGGTTCGCGGCGGACCCGCGGGCCGTCCGGCGGATCTGCGCGGCGCTCGACGACCTGCCGCTCGCGATCGAGCTGGCGGCGGCGCGGCTGCGCACCATGGACGTCGCCGACCTCGCGGACCGGCTCGGCGACCGGCTCGGCGTCCCGGCGCGCGGCGCCCGCACCGCCGACGAGCGGCACCGGACGCTGCGCGCGGTCGTCGCGTGGAGCTGGGACCTGCTGACCGCCGACGAGCGGCGCGTCGCGGAGCGGTTCACCGTCTTCGCGGGCGGCGCGACGCCGGACGCGGCGCGGGAGGTGTGCGGCGACGGCGGCGACGCGCTGGAGTCGCTCGTCGACAAGTCGCTGCTGGAGCTGTCGGGCGGCCGGTACCGGATGCTGGAGACGATCCGCGCGTACGGGGCCGAGCGCGGCGGCGACCCCGGCGAGGCCCGGGACGCGCACGCGCGGTACTTCCTGGAGTTGGCGCGGACCGCCGACCCGGAGCTGCGCGGCGCCGGCCAGCTCGAATGGCTGCGGGTCCTCGGCGCCGAGCACGGCAACCTGCTGGCCGCGCTGAACCGGGCCGCCGAGGCGCGGGACGTCCCGACGGGGCTGCGGCTGTCGGCGGCGCTGGCGGGCTACCTGTGGATCCGCGGGGTGTCGGTCGCGGCGCAGGCCGCCGCGCTGCTGGACGTCGCGGGCCCCGTCCCGCCGCCCGGCCTGGAGGAGGAGTACGCGGCGTGCGTGCTGCACGCGGGGTCGGACGCGGCGGGCCGCGAGGTGTGGCGGCGGCACCGCGCGGCGGCGGAGGCGGCGCTCGAAGCGGTGTGGGCGGACGGGGGGACGGGCCGCCACCCGGCCCTGCCGTTCCTGTGGATGATGCGCCGCGCGGACGAGCCGGACGCGCAGTCCGCGTACGCGCTGGTCCTCACCCGGCGCGACGGGCCGGACCCGTGGGCGCGGGCCGCCGCGCACTTCATCGCCGGGTTCGAGCCGCTCGCCTCCGGTGACGCCGAGCGGGCCGGGCGGGACTTCGAGGCGGCGGCGCGCGGGTTCCGGACGCTCGGCGACCGCTGGGGCACCGCCCTCGCGCTGGACGCGCTCGCCGGGCTCGCCGCCCATCGCGGCGACCGCGCCGCCGCGGTCGCGCTCACCGACGAGGCCCTCGTCCTCACCGAGCGGCTCGGCGCCCTCGACGACACCGCCGACCTGCTCGTCAACCGCGGCGACCACCGGATCGGCGACGATCGGGACGCGGCCCGCGCCGACTACGAGCGCGCCGCGGCCGTCGCGCGCCGCGCGGGCAGCCCCACCTACCTCGCGGCGGCGCTGCGCGGCCTCGGAGACATCGCGCTCCTCGACGGCGACCTCGGCACCGCCGAGCGGCTGTACACCGACGCCCTCGACCGGTTCGACCCGCACTGGATCAAGAGCGTCGGCAACCGCGCGACCGCGCTGATCGGGCTCGGCCGGGTGGCCGCCGCGCGCGGCGACCACGGCGCGGCCCGGTCCCGCTACCGGGAGGCGGCCGGGACGGCGGCGTCCAAGGGCGCGTACATGGACGCCGCCCGCGCGGTCGACGCCCTCGCCGGGCTGGAGGCGGCGGCGGGATCGTTCCCGGCTTCACCGTCGAGCGCCACCGCGACCGGCTCCGGGAGC
>NZ_JABMCA010000100.1:0-27792 GCF_014706005.1 Actinomadura sp. RB99
GCCCTGGCCGGCCGCGCTCGGCGAGGCCGCCGCGCTGGCGGCCGCCGCCGTCGCCGCGCCCGCCGCCGGCGAGTTCGACCCCGACGTCCTCCGGCGGCACCGCCGGGCCACGAAGGTGAGGGAGACATCATGCCCCTGGTGAGAACGGCCGAGCTGGTGCGGCCCGGCGAAGGCGTCGCCGCGTTCAACGTGATCACGCTGGAGCACGCCGAGGCGATCGCCGCGGCCGCCGAGGAGACCGGCCGCCCGGTCATCTGCCAGATCAGCCAGAACGCGGTGCGCTTCCACGGCGGACGGCTCGCGCCGATCGCCGCCGGCACCCGCGCGGTGGCGGAGGGCTCGGCGGCGCGCGTCGCGCTGCACCTGGACCACGTGACCGACGAGGACCTGATGCGCCAGGCCGCCGACCACGGGTTCGGCTCGGTGATGTACGACGGCTCCGAGCACGACTACGAGGAGAACGTGGCCCGCACCGCGGCGGCCGCCGCCTGGGCCCACGAGCGCGGCCTCTGGCTGGAGGCCGAGCTCGGCGAGGTGGGCGGCAAGGACGGCGCGCACGCCCCGGGCGTCCGCACCGACCCCGGCGAGGCCGCCGCGTTCGTCGCCGCGACCGGCGTCGACGCCCTCGCGGTCGCCGTCGGCAGCTCGCACGCGATGACCGAGCGCACCGCCGTCCTCGACCACGGCCTGATCGCGCGGCTGCGCGACGCGGTGCCGGTCCCGCTGGTGCTGCACGGCTCGTCGGGGGTCGCCGACGACGAGCTGCGCCGCGCCGTCGGTCAGGGAATGACAAAGATCAACATCGGTACGGCCCTCAACATCGCCTTCAGCGGGGCGGTCCGCGCGAACCTGGACCGGGGCGTCGACCCGCGCCGCTACCTCGCGCCCGCCCGCGACGCCATGCGGGAGCGGGTCGCGCACCTGCTGGAGGTCATCGCGCCCCGTTCCGCCGAGAGCATTGGACAACGTGCATGCTGAACATCGCCTTCGTCGGCGCCGGCTCGGTCGAGTTCACCCGCCAGCTGCTGCGCGACATCCTCTCCTACCCCGAGCTCGGCGGCGTCCGGCTCGCGCTGCACGACATCGACCCTGAGCGGCTGGAGGTCGCCGAGGGCCTGGCGAGGCTTACCGCGAAGGAGCACGGCGCCGCGCCCGCCATCACCGCGTCCCTGGACCGGCGCCGCGCGCTGGAGGGCGCCGACGTGGTCGTGAACATGGTCGCGGTCGGCGGGCACGCCGCGACGGTGAAGGACTTCGAGGTCGCCGCGGAGTTCGGCGTCCGGCAGACCATCGGCGACACCCTCGGCATCGGCGGGATCTTCCGGGCACTGCGCACGTTCCCGCTGCTGGAGGGCCTGGCCGCCGACATCAAGGCCGTCTGCCCGGACGCGTGGCTGCTGAACTACACCAACCCGATGGCGATGAACCTGCAGTACCTCGCGGCGATCGCGCCGGAGGTGAAGGCCGCCGGCCTGTGCCACTCGGTGTACTGGACCGTCCGGGACCTGTCGGAGCTGGTCGGCGTGCCGTACGAGGAGGTCGACTTCCACTCGGCGGGCGTCAACCACCAGGCGTGGGTGCTGAAGTGGGAGCACCGCGGCCGCGACCTGTACCCGGCGCTGGACGCCGCCATCGAGGCCGACCCCGAGCTGAGGCGGCGGGTGCGCGTCGACATGTACCGGCGCTTCGGCCGCTACCCGACGGAGACCAGCGAGCACTCGTCCGAGTACGTCCCCTGGTACCTGAAGGACGAGGCGGAGATCGAGCGGCTGCGCATCCCGGTCGGCGAGTACGTGCGGATCAGCGGGGGCAACCTGGCCGAGTACGCGCGGGTCCGCGACTGCCTGGCGCGCGGCGAGTACCCGGCGCCGCGCGAGGACGAGGACGCCACCGAGTACGCGCCGCAGGTCATCCACAGCCTCGCCACCGGCGAGCGCCGCACCATCCAGGTGACCACCGCCAACACCGGCCTGATCACCAACCTGCCGATGGGCGCGGGCGTCGAGGTCCCGGCGACGCTCGACCGGACGGGCGTGCACCCGCACCACGTCGGCGCGCTGCCCCCGCAGCTCGCGGCGCTGAACCGCGCCTTCCTCAACGTGGTGGAGTTGACCGTCGCCGCCGCCGTCGAGGGCGACCCGGCGCACGTGCGGCACGCCGCGATGTGCGACCCGGCGACCGCCGCCGCGCTGCCCGTCGAGCGCATCGCCGAGCTGTGCGACGCGCTCACCGCGGCGCACGGCGACGCGCTGCCCGCCGCGCTGCGGAGGAACTGATGCTGGACCTGCTGGTCGTCGGGGACGCCAACCCGGACGTCCTCGTGCACGGCGCCCCCGACGTCCCGCCCTACGGCCAGGCGGAGACGCTCGTCGGGGGCGGCGTGCTCGCGCTCGGCGGGTCCGCGGCGATCGCCGCGCACGGCGCCGCCCGGCTCGGCCTGGCGACCGCGTTCGCGGGGCTGGTCGGCCGGGACGCCGCCGGCGACTTCGTCCTCGACGCGCTGAGCGCCGCCGGTGTGGACGTGTCCCGCGTCGTCCGGCACGACACGCTGCCGACCGCGCTCACCGTGTGCCTGAACCGGCCCGGCGGCGACCGGGCGATCCTCACCGCGGCCGGATGCCTGGCCGAGTTCGGGCCCGAGCACGTCCCGGACGTCGCGGCGCGGCACGTGCACGCCGCGTCCTACTTCCTCCAGCCGCGCCTCGCCGGGGCGCTGCCCGCGCTGCTGCGCGGGCACCGGGCGTCCGGCGCGACGACCTCGCTGGACACCAACGACGACCCGTCCGGGCGCTGGGAACTCGCGCCCGGGCTGCTCGCGGAGTGCACGTTCCTGCTGCCCAACGAGGCCGAGGCGCTCGCGCTGAGCGGCCGTGCCGCGCTCCCGGAGGCGCTGGACGCGCTGGCGGGCGCCGGCTGCGTCCCGGTCGTCAAGCGCGGCGGCGAGGGCGCCGTCGCGCTGACGGACGGGACGGCCGTGCGCGCCGGCGCGCCCCTCGCCGACCCCGTCGACACCGTCGGCGCGGGCGACAGCTTCGACGCGGGCTTCCTCGCGGGCTGGCTCGACCGCGGCGACCTGGCCCACGCGCTCGCGCTGGGCGCGGTGTGCGGCGCGCTGTCCACGCGCGCCGCCGGCGGCACCGCCGGGCAGGCGACCCTCGCCGAAGCACTCGCGCAAATTGCGTGATTATTTCCCGCTGAAACGGCTACTTTCGCGCATCCTATGTACTCTATAATGATCGGATGCGTCAGCAGGACCGTCTTCCCCTCATCCTCGAACGGCTCGCCGAGCACGGCTCCGTGAGCGTGGTCGACCTGTCGGCCGAGCTGCAGGCCTCGCCCGCCTCGATCCGCCGCGACCTGCAGGTCCTGGAGGAGCAGCAGCTCCTCAAGCGCACGCACGGCGGCGCGATGGCGGCCGAGGTCATCTACGAGCTGCCGATGCGCTACCGCGGCGGCCGCAGCCAGGAGGAGAAGCGCCGCATCGCGCAGGCCGCGGTGCGGCTGGTCGACGGCTCGGTGCACTCGGTCGGCTTCAACGGCGGCACCACGATCACCGAGCTGGCCCGGCTGCTGTCCACCGGCCGCGCGCTCAAGGTCGTCACCAACGCCCTCAACATCGCCGCCGACCTGTCCGTGCGGCCCGCGATCGACCTGGTCGTCACCGGCGGCGGCGTCCGCCCCGAGTCCTACGAGCTGGTGGGGCCGATCGCCGACCGCACCCTCGCCGACATCAGCCTGGACCTGGTCTTCCTCGGCGTGGACGGGATCGACGCCGAGGCCGGCATCAGCACCCACGACGAGATCGAGGCCCGCACCGACCACTGCCTGATGCGGGCCACCCGCCGGGTGGTGGTGCTCGCCGACGGCTCCAAGATCGGGCACCGCGCCTTCTCCCGGATCGCCCCGATCGGCGAGGTCGACATGCTGATCACCGACGCCGGCGCGGACCGCGCCGAGCTGGACCGGATCCAGGCGGCGGGCGTCGAGGTGACCGTGGCCTGAGGCCCCGGTCACCTCGACGCCCGCCGGGGGGCTACTTCAGGCCCGCGGTCGCCACGGACCGCACGAAGAACCGCTGCGCGACGAAGAACAGCACGAACACCGGCAGCTGGCTGATCACCGTGCCGGCCATGAGCCGCGGCCAGTTCGTCGTGTGCGCGCCCTGGAACGTCTGCAGGCCGAGCTGGACGGTCATGTGCTCCGGGCTCTGCACCGCGATCAGCGGCCACAGGAAGTCGTTCCACGTCTGCAGGAACGTCAGCACCGCGAGCGTCGCCAGCGTCGGGCGCATCAGCGGGAGCATCACCTGGAACAGGATCCGCAGCCGGCTCGCGCCGTCGATCCGCGCGGCCTCCTCCAGCTCCCGCGGCACCGTCATGAAGAACTGCCGCAGCAGGAAGATCCCGAACGCGGTCGCCAGGTTCGGCACGATCAGCGCGCCGAGCGTGTCGGTGAGGCCGAGCGTCCGCACCATGATCAGCGTCGGCAGCATGACGATCTGGAACGGCACCATCAGCGTGGCCAGCACCGCGACGAACAGCGCCTTGCTGCCGAGGAACCGGATCCGGGCGAACGCGTAGCCCGCCAGCGAGCAGAACACGAGGTTCCCGGCCACGCAGCTGACCGACACGATCGCGCTGTTGCCGAGCCAGTGCCCGAGCGGCGCGTCCCGCAGCGCGTCGGTGTAGTTGTGCCACTCGATGCCCGACGGCAGGCCGGGCGGGAACCGCCGCGTCTCGGCCTCGGTGGAGACCGACAGCAGCACCATCCAGAGCAGCGGCGTCACCATCACCAGCGCGATCGGCAGCAGGATCAGGTGCAGCGGGCTCGGCCGCCGGAACCGGCGCGCGGCCGGGGCGTTCATCGTCGTCATGCTCATCGGCCCTCGTAGAAGGAGGCGCGGCGGGTGATGGCGAGCTGCACCACGGTCACCAGCAGGATGACCAGGAACAGCGTGCAGCCGACCGCGGCCGCGTAGCCGCCGTCGAAGTCCACGAACGCCTTGTTGTACAGGTGGTAGACGATGACGGTGGTGGCGCGCAGCGGCCCGCCCTTGGTCGTCACGTACACCTCGTCGAACAGCTGCAGCGAGTTGATCGTCAGCCAGACGACGAGGAAGCCGGACGCGGGCGCCAGCAGCGGCAGCTCCACGTGCCGGAACGCCTTCAGCCGGCCGCAGCCGTCCAGCGCCGCCGCCTCCATCAGGTCCTTCGGGACGCTCTGCAGCGCGGACAGGTAGATGATGACGGCGAAGCCGAGCCACCCCCACACCGTCATCGCCACCAGCGCGAACAGCGCCTGGTTCGGATCCTGGAAGAAGCCCTGCTTGGGCAGGCCCGCCTTGGACAGCGCGGCGTTGACCGGGCCGAACTGCGGGTTCAGCAGCCAGTTGAAGATGATCCCGGTCGCGACCGTGGAGGTCACCAGCGGGACGAACACCGCCATCCGGTACAGCGTGATGCCGCGGATCCGCTGGTTGAGCAGCACCGCGATCGGCAGCGCCAGCACCATCGTCAGCGGCACGAACAGCACCGTGTAGATCGCCGACCGCCGGGCGGCGTCCCACATCAGCGGGTCCTTGACCAGCTCGGCGTACTTGGCGCCGCCCGCGAACGTGCCGGGGGAGGTCAGGTCCGTGTCCTGGAAGGACAGCCAGAACGACCACAGCACCGGCAGCATGCCGAAGATCCCGATCAGCAGGATGGCCGGGGAGACGAACCCCCAGCCCGCCAGGTGCTCGCCGAGCCGCCGCCGCGACCGGCGCGGCCGCCGGTCCTTGGCGGCGGGCGCGGTCAGCGCGGTGGACGCCATCAGGAGCCCGCCAGGATGTCGTCGACCTGCTTGGCGGCGTCGGCGAGCGCGGCCTGCGGCTGCTTCTTGCCGAGCAGGACCGCCTGCACGGCGGTGCCGAGGGCCTGCGAGATCTGCGGGTACTGCTTGATGTTCGGACGCGCCTTGGTGACGTTCTGGCTGAGGTTGTCGATGAACACCTTGTTGCCGGGGTACTTGGCCAGGTAGTCCTTGTACTCGGGCAGCTTCTCCTCGGACGCGCGCAGCGGCAGGTCACCGGTCTGCGTGGCGTACCGCAGGTGGATCTGCGGCGAGGTCAGCCACTTCAGGAACGCCCAGGCGGTCTTCTGCGCCTTCTTGTCGAAGAGCATGTAGTAGTCGGGGCCGGAGATCGTGGCGTGGGTGGCCTTGCCGGGCAGGTACTGCACGCCGTACGAGACGTCCTTGTTGATCTGGCCGAGGTCCCACGGGCCGGTCCACAGCATGCCGACCCGGCCGGAGTTGAACAGGTTGAGGTACTGCTGGTCGCCGGTGTCGAGGTAGACCGACTTGTCGGTGACGGACATGTCGTGCAGCAGCTGCATGGCCTGCTGCCCGGCGGGGGAGTCGAAGGCCGCCTTCTTGTTCGCGGAGTCGAGCAGGTCGCCCCCGGCCTGCCAGAGGAGCGCGAGGAAGCGCCAGACGGTGTCCTCGGTCCCGTCGTTGACGTAGGCCCAGCCGTACTTGTTGTTCCCCGACAGCTTCTTCGCGGCGTTCCTGAAGTCGTCCCAGGTCCAGTCCGGCGTCGGGTACTTCAGGCCCGCGGCGTCGAACATCTTCTTGTTGTAGACGAGGCCGAGGTTGTCGACCAGCGCGGGGATCCCGTAGATCTTGTCGTCCACGGTGGCGCCCTGGCGGGCCGCGGGGAAGAAGTCGTTCCAGTCGACGGCCGGGTCGCCCTTGACCAGCGAGGTGAGATCCTGGGTCTGGTGGCGGCCGGTCAGCGCGGTGATCGACGAGCCGTACTGGTAGGCGACCGAGGGCGCCTTGCCGGACACGAAGGACGCGAGGGTCTTCTGCAGCGTGTTGTCGTTGTTGCTGAAGACCGGCTCGACCTTCTGGTCGGGATGGGCGCCGTTCCACTCGCCGACGAGCTTGGTGATCGTCTCGGCCTGGACGTCGGTGTACCCGTGCCAGAAGGTGATCTTCTTCGCGTCGCCGCCGCCGCCCGAGCCGCAGGCCGAGGAGAGGCCGGCCACCAAGGCGACCCCGGTGACCAGCGCGGTGATCCGGCGACCGCTCGGCTGCCTCATGATCGCCTCCAGATGCTCGTGCTCGATTGTGCAGGATGCGCGGCACTTTAGAACACAATCGCTCAACGAGCAAGGGATCGCGGGGACCTCTACGTGGGTTGCTGGTCGGTAACCCGGCCAATCGATCACAATGTTGCAGCGAAGATGCGTGATCGCGCTTGGCGGGGGCGTTCGACCGACAATGATCAGGTGGGGGAGGCGATGATGGCGGAACCGAGCGGACCGTCCCTGCCACCGGGCGGGGCGACGGCGGCGGCCGGGCCGAGGCCGGCATGAGGGGGGCGATGGCGGTCCTCTCGGGCCTGCTGGTCCTGTTCGCGCTGTCCGGCGCGGTGCCGGCGGACGCGGTGACCGGCAGCGTCCGCGTCCGGCCGGGCGACGACTGGACGCTGCCCGGATGGGTCCGCCCCTCGCCGAACAGCGGGTTCTTCTCCGAGCAGGCCGCCCCGGAGCACCACGTCGACCTGCGCGGCCTCGACCTCACCTGGCGGCAGCTCCAGCCCGGCGGGCCGGGACGGCTGCGCGACGACACCACCGGCACCGCCGAGGACCTGACCTTCCGGCCGCTGCGCGAGCAGCTCGCGCAGAAGCGGCCGTTCTGGATGCGCGTCTTCGCCAGCGGCTCGTCATGGGCGCCGGGATGGGTGGCCGACGAGTGCGGCGTGGAACCGATCGGCCCGGACTACGAGGGGCAATACCATCTGCCCATCTGGAACGAGTGCGTGTGGGGGCGGCTCCTCGGCCTCTACAAGAAGCTGTTCGTCGAGTCGGGCCTGCGCGCCGATCCGCGGCTGCGGTTCGTCTACGTCCCCGGCGCCTTCACCTGGGCGGAGTTCGACTACGACATCGTCAGCGCCGCCGCCAAGCAGGGACTGACCTTCAATGAGTACCGGTCCTGGTACTCGCATGCCTGGCACGACCTCGCCGCGCTGTTCGGGCCGTACCGCACCAAGCTCGTCTTCACCGGCGAGGACTACCCCTGGAGTCCGTGGGGGAGCAGGACGGACCAGTTCGCCAGGCAGGCGGTCGACGCCGGCCTCGGCGTCCGCACGGGCATCACCGAGGAGTTCAACTACCACCTCAGCGAGGCCCCCTCCTATGGCAGCCGCATAGAGCCCGACGGGCACATGACGGTGGACGAGAGCCTGCCCGTCCACGACGGACGGCACGTCGTCGCCACCGAGAACGAGTGCTTCAACGACTGCGGCTACACCACCGCCGACCCCTACTACGCCGTCCGCCAGGCGAACCTGAAAGCGCTGCAACTGCGGATGAACTGGGTGTACGTGGTGCCGGGCCCGTCCTATATGAAGCAGTACCCGGCCCAATGGCGGTGGGTGCGGCTGAGCATCGGCAAGACCGCGTCCGACTCCCCGGACGCCTGGGCCGCGCTCCGCGACGCGGAGGACACCTACTGGAAGGACGGGACCGGGCCGTTCACCGGGAACCGCGCGTGGCGCACCCGGCCATGGGTGCGCAACCTCGAACGCTGGCTCGTCCAGCGCGACGTCCGGCCGGACGGCACCCCGCGCCGCTCCACGGCCGACGTCCACCGCAACGTCCTCTCCGAGGAGAACGGCACCGCCTACGAGGGGCTCCGCACCGACCGCGCGCACGGCCAGACCTCGATGTACTTCGACGTCGACAGCCGGTTCCGCGCCCGGCGCGACCGCCGGGCGGTGGACGTCAAGGTGACCTACCGCGACGCGGGCCGCGGCGCGTGGTGGATCGAGTACGAGGGCGGGCGGTCGCCGCGCGTCCGGCGCTCGGGCGACGGCGCGTGGAAGACCGCGACGGTGCGGCTGCCCCGTCCGGTGTTCGCCGGACGCCTGCGCGGCGGCACCGACTTCCGCCTCGCCACCGGCGCGGGCGACGACCTGGACGTCCGCTTCGTCCGCGTGGTCCGCCGCAGCGGGCCCTGACGGCGGGCGCCGGCCTCCGGGCTGCGGCCGCCCCGCGTTTTGCATCCCGCAGGGCGGATAAGGAGCGGACGAGCGACGTCGTGCGATCGCGGGACGTGACCGTTCTCTCGGGCCTTGGGGAGGCAGTGATGAGCATGCCGCACAGAATGGTGCGCCGACTGGAGCAGGCGGAGGTGCTGGACAAGGTCGCCGGGCCGCTGAGCTCCGCGGTCCGGCGCGTGGTACAGCCGCGGATCGTCCGCAACCTGCTCAGCGGGACCTACCTCGGCCATCCGCTGCATCCGCCGCTCACCGACGTGGCGATCGGCGCCTGGAGCATGTCCTCGCTGCTGGACGTCGCCGGGGGACCCGACGCCGAACCCGCCGCCGACCTGCTGGCGATCACGGGAGTGGCCGCCGCCGTGCCGACCGCGATGTCCGGGTTGAACGACTGGTCCGACACCCTCGGAGCCGAACGGCGGGTGGGCATGGTCCACGCCGCGGCCAACACCATGGCACTGGCCCTGTACGGGGCGTCCATCGCCATGCGGGCCCGCGGGGACCGCCGCGCCGGCAAGGCCCTCGGGCTCGCCGGCTTCGGGGTGCTGGGGTTCAGCGCCTACCTCGGCGGCCACCTGTCCTTCGTGATGGGCGTCAACGTCAACCGCACCGCCTGGCAGCAGGGGCCGCAGGACTGGACGCCGGTCCTCGGCGAGGACGAACTGCCCGACAGCGAGCACCGGACGGTGGACGTCGGCGGCGTCCCGATCATGCTCTACCGGGCGGACCGGCAGATCTACGCGCTGTCGGCCACGTGCACCCACCTGGGCGGGCCGCTGGACGAGGGCACGGTCGCGGACGGCTGCGTCACGTGCCCCTGGCACGGCAGCACCTTCCGGCTGTCGGACGGCGGTGTCGTGCGCGGCCCGGCCAGCACGCCGGAACCCCGCTTCGAGGCGCGCGTCCAGGACGGGCGCATCGAGGTCCGCGTCCCGCCGCCGGGCGCTCCGGCCCGCAAGGGCGAGGGCGCGCACGCCGGCCCGACCGAGCGGATGGGCCGGGCGGCCCGCCGCCGGATGGCGCGGGTCTCCTGACCGGCCGCCCCGCGTCCCGCCGCGGGCGGGCCGGGCACCGCGCACACGGCGCCCGGCCCGCGTCGCGTCCGCGGCTCAGCCGAGGACGGCCGGCTTCAGCTCCTGCTCGCACCACTCGCGGAAGGTGGTGGGCGAGGTGGACTCGGGAGTGCGCGGCTCGGCACTGTCCAGGCCGTTCTCCTTGGCCACGGCCATCTCGACCAGTCCCTGGGCGTTCGCCTCGGACACCCCGCGCGCGAGCATGCTCTCCTTGAAGGCCTCGACGGAGATCCGCTGATGGCGGACGGGCCGCCCGAGCACCTCGGACATGATCCGCGCCAGGTCGTCGTTCGACAGGTCCTCCGGGCCGAGCACCGGGACGTCGCCGCGCCCCGTCCACGACGGGTCGAGCAGCAGCTTCAGGGCGGCGTCGGCGATGTCGCGGCAGGCGCACGTCGGCAGCTTGCGGTCCCCGGAGATCGCCGAGTAGAAGACGCCGTCGTTCTTGATGCTCTCCACCTGGCCGAGCATGTTGTCCATGAAGGTCGGCAGCGTCAGCGCCCGGAAGTGCACGCCGGTGCTCGCGATGAGGTCGTCCATCTTCAGCGTCGCCGTGACGTGGCCGGCCTCGGGGAGCACTCCGCGGCCCAGGGCGGAGACGCAGACGACCCGCTGGACGCCCTGGCTCCGGAACGCCTCGCAGGCCGGGCCGGCGAAGCGGGAGTAGACGTCGTCGAGGCTCTCGGCCCGGTGGTCCGGCGGCGCGAGCCAGAAGACGGCGTCGGCGCCCGCGAACGCCTTGGCCACGACGTCGGGGTCGCCGTGCGACCCTTCGACCACCTCCGCGCGCTCGCGCACGCGGTCGGGCAGCCGGGACGCGTCCCGAACGATCACGCGGACCGGTGCCCCGGCGGCGAGCGCGCCGTCGACGACCCGGCGGCCGATCCTGCCGGTGGGCGTGGTGATGACGATCATTGAAGTCTCCAGACACGGACAAGGGGAGCGCGGGCGCCGGAACGGCGCCGGCATCGACCAGTCAAGCCACCGCCGCCGCGGACCTGAAGGATCGATCCGGTCCGCATTGATACCCTGGGGATATGAATGACCTGGAGTCGCGGCAGCTCAGGTACTTCGTGGCCGTCGCCGAGGAGCTGAACTTCGGGCGGGCCGCCGAGCGGCTGGGCATGGCGCAGCCGCCGCTGTCCCGGGCGATCCGCGAGCTCGAACGCGGGCTCGGCGTGCGGTTGTTCGAGCGCACCACCCGCCAGGTCGCGCTGACCCCCGCCGGCGAGGTGCTGCTGCGGGACGCGCGCACCGCGCTGGAGGCGATCACCGCCGCCGCCCGCCGGGCCGTGCACGCCGGACGGCCCGCGCCGGAGCTGCGGCTCGCGCTCAAGGCCGACTTCGACGCCGGGCTGCTGCCGCAGTTCCTTGCCGCCTACCGGCAGGAGCCCGAGGCGATCCCGGTGGAACTGGTGCTCGGCGGCCGGGGCGACCAGGAGGCCGCGCTGCGCGACGGCCGCGCGGACGTCGCGGTCCTGCCCGAGCTGACCGACGACCGCGGCCTGGACGTCGAGCCGCTGCTGACCGAGCCCCGGCTGGTCGCGCTGGCCGCGTCCGACCCGCTCGCCGCCCGCTCCTCGCTTTCCCTGTCCGACTTCGCCGGCCGGGTGCTGCCCGACGGCAGGCCCGCCGAGCTCGGCGGCCTGCCGCCCGGCCCGGACGGCGGCGACGGCGGGCCGGGGCGGCCCGCAGCGCGGGGGTCCTTCGCCGAGAGCCGGCGCCCCGTCCGCGACCTGACGGAGCTGTTCAGCCTCGTGGAGCTCGGCGGCGTCATCTGGTTCGTGCCGGTGTCGATCGCGCGGCGGCACGCGCGTCCCGGCATCGCCTACCGGGCCGTCGGCGACCTGCCGCCGACGGAGTTCTCCGTCGTCTGGCCGCAGGACTGCCGCTCGCCCGCCGTCGCGGCGTTCGTCCGCGCCGCCACCGCCGTCGCGGCCGCCGCGCAGCCCGTGATCGACGCGCAGCCGCTGGACGTCCCCGGTCCGGCGGGCCCGGCCCGGCCGGCGGAGGCCGGTCAGCGGGCGGACGCCGCCGGGGCCGCGCCCTCGCCGCGTCCGGGCAGCAGCGAGATGAACCCCGTGACGGTGCGCAGGTAGCGCCGCAGGTCCTCCGGGTCGTCGGCGTCGACGCCGGCGCTGTTCACGAAGACCAGCGACAGCACGATCCGGGTCAGCACGTCGATGAGCACCGGCACGTCGACCGGCGGGAACTCGCCCCGGTCGATCTTCTCCTGCACGACCGGGGCCGCGAGGGCCGTGACGCGGGCGACGGTGAGGTCCGCGCGGATCGTGAACCACGGCAGCACCATGTCGGGGACGTCCCGGACGGCGGCGGACAGCAGCGGGTGCCGGCGGGCCCGGCCGACGAGGAAGGCCAGCAGGTCCGACACGTAGTCGGCGTCCCAGCGGGCGGCGTCGATGATCGGCGCGGCCTCGGCGAGGTAGGCGGTGAGCTCGCGCTCGATCAGCGCGTCCTTGATCTCGTCGAGGCTGCCGCCGTACTTGTACAGCGTCGGGCGCGACAGCCCGGCCCGGCGCGCGATCGCCGACAGCAGCCGGGTGGAGGAGAACCCGCCCTCGGTCAGGCACGCGGCGGCGGCGTCGAGGATGCGGGCGTGGATGTCCCCGTCCTGCCTCGGCATGGGCCCGATTCTATGGCCGGGCCCACAGTCCCCGCCCATTGACCCGGTAAGCGACCACTGTTTACAGTTCCTATAGGAAGTGTAAACGATCTAGGAGGTCCCCGATGGCACAGGTGACCGAGTACCGCGAGTTCCTGCGGACCCTCTCCAACGGATCCGTCCACCGCCGGTTCGACCCGTACCTGGACATCGACTGGGACTCCCCGGACTTCGCCATCGACGCCTCGGACCCGCGCTGGATCCTGCCCGACTGCGACCCGCTCGGCGCGCACCCCTGGTACAAGGCGCAGCCCGAGGAGAAGAGGATCGCGATCGGGCTCTGGCGGACCGCGAACATGCAGAAGGTCGGCCTCGTCTTCGAGAGCGTCCTCATCCGCGGGATGATGCAGTACGCGATGAGGCTCCCGAACGGCTCCCCGGAGTTCCGGTACTGCCTCCACGAGATGTCGGAGGAGTGCAACCACATCCAGATGTTCCAGGAGCTGGTCAACCGCACCGGCGTGGACGTGCCCGGGATGAAGGCGCCCTACCGGGCGACCTCCTCGCTCTGGCACCTGGCCGCCTACGCGCCGGTCATCTTCTTCATCGGCATCCTGGCGGGCGAGGAGCCCATCGACCACTTCCAGAAGGACGTCATCCGGGACGGCGCCGCCCGCCCGCCCGCGCTGCTGCGCACCATGGAGATCCACATCGCCGAGGAGGCGCGGCACATCTCGTTCGCGCACCGCTTCCTCAACGAGCACGTGGCCCGGCAGACCAAGGCCGGCAAGGGCGTCACCTCCATCGCCTACCCGCTGGTCATGCGCTGGCTGGCCGGCGCGATCATGGCGCCGCCGCGGCGGTTCGCCAAGGAGTTCGGCATCCCCCGCAAGGTGATGCGCGAGGCGTTCTGGCAGCGCCCGGAGTCCAAGGCCATCCTGCGCGGCTACTTCGGCGACGTCCGGATGCTCGCCGAGGAGCTCGGCCTGATGAACCCGGCCGCACGGAAGGTGTGGAAGGCCTGCGGCATCGACGGCGAGCCGTCCCGCTACCGCGGCGAGCCGCACCGCCGGGCCCACGCCGCCTGACCCGTTAGGAAGCACCCCCAGCCATGCCCCACGTGGTCACGCAGTCCTGCTGCGGCGACGCGTCCTGCGTGTACGCCTGCCCGGTGAACTGCATCCATCCCACCCCGGACGAGCCGGACTTCCTCACGTCCGACATGCTCTACATCGACCCGGTCGCCTGCGTCGACTGCGGCGCCTGCGTGACCGCGTGCCCGGTCGACGCGATCGTCCCGCACGACCGGCTGCCGGAGTCGCAGGAGCCGTTCGCGTCGATCAACGAGGCGTTCTACCGGGACGGCCGGGTGCGGCCGCTGCTGGCGCCGCACGTCCCGCCGCTCACGGTGTCCGCGGGCCGGGAGCCGCTCGACGTGGCGATCGTGGGGACGGGCCCGGCGGCGATGTACGCGGCGGACGAGCTGCTCACCGTCCCCGGCGCGCGGGTCACGATGTACGAGCGGCTGTCCGTCCCGTACGGGCTGGCGCGCACCGGCGTCGCCCCCGACCACGTGCGGACCCGCCAGGTCGGCGACCTGTTCGACCGGATCGCGGCGCAGGACGGGATCCGGATCGTCCACGGCACGCAGGTCGGCCGCGACGTGACGCACCAGGACCTCCTCGACCGGCACCACGCGGTGGTCTACGCGGTCGGGGCGTCCGCGGACCGGCGCCTGGACGTCCCGGGCCGCGACCTGCCGGGCACCGCGACGGCCACCGAGTTCGTCGCCTGGTACAACGGCCACCCCGACCACGCCGGCCGCCGGTTCGACCTGTCGCACGAGCGGGCGGTCATCGTCGGCAACGGCAATGTCGCGCTCGATGTCGCCCGCATCCTGACCGCCGACCCCGAGCACCTGGCCGGCACGAGCATCGCGCCCCGCGCCCTGGAGGCGCTGCGGGACGGCCGCGTCCAGGAGGTCGTCATCGTCGCCCGGCGGGGCGTCGCGCACTCGGCCTTCACGCTCCCGGAACTGGTCGGGCTCATGCAGCTGACGGGCATCGACCTGGTGCTCGACTCCGCCGACCTCGACACCGGCCTCGACACCGGCCCCGACACCGGCCCCGACACCGGCACCGGCGCTCTCGGCCACGCCGCCGCGCAGAAGCTCCGGCTGCTGCGCGAGCTGGCGGAACGGCCCGCGACGGGGAACGGGAAGCGGATCGTCCTGCGGTACCTGGCGTCGCCGCTCGCGATCGTCGGCGACGACCGCGTCCAAGGCGTCGAGCTGGTCCGCAACGCCTACGTCCCCGGCTCCGGCGACCGGGTCGAGCCCACCGGCGAGCGCGAGACGCTCGACGCCGGCCTGGTGCTCAGCTCGATCGGCTACCGCGGCACCGCCGTCCCCGGCGTCCCGTTCGACGAGGCCCGCGCGGTCATCCCGAACGCGGGCGGCCGCGTCCTCGCCGAGCCGGGCGGCGCCGTCCTGCCCGGCGTCTACGCCACCGGCTGGATCAAGCGCGGCCCGACCGGCTTCATCGGGACCAACAAGCAGGACGCCATGGAGACCGTCCGCCACCTCGTGGAGGACTACAGCGAGGGCCGCCTGCGCGCGCCCCGCGCGAGCCTCGTCTGAACCTCAGCTCACCCGGTGCCGCACGCGCCAGAGCCCGAACACCGTGAGGACTCCGGCGAGCAGGAGGTACGCGGCGGTCTCCAGGCCCTGGAACGCCCAGTAGCGGCTCTTCGGCTGGTAGGCGACGTCGACGTGCAGGTTCATCCGGGCGAGGCAGACGGCGGTGTCGCCGAACCTCCCGCCGGCGCCGGTCCGCTGCGGGCTGTTCAGGCACTCGTCGAACTTCGCGCCGCTGAGCGTCCGGCCGTCCGCCGTGCGGAACGGGCTGATGTCGCTCACCCAGGCGCCGGGGGAGCCGGGGACGGCGAGGCCGTGGACGACGGCGCCGCCGGTGATGCTCCCCATGTTCTGCGCCCCGTTGATGGCCTGGGCGGTCATCCGCAGGGTGGTCCTCTCGGGCGGGAGGAGGTGGGGCCGCACCATGTTCGGGAAGACGAACTGGAGCACGATGAACGCGACTCCCGTGACCGCCATCGCGGGCAGCGTCCGGCGCACGAGGAGCCCGACGACCGTGCCGAGCGTGAACGCCAGGACGGCGTAGCCGATCGGAGCGATGTCGCGGGCGCCGAACACGATGGTGGAGAAGCGGTCCTCGGTCGCCTCATCGAACGGGCGCGCCGCCCAGGTGAGCAGCGCGGCGGCGGCGCCGGTGAGCGCCGCGCCGGCCAGCGCGAGGAACGCGAGCTTGACGGCGAGCCAGCGGCGCCGGGTCACGCTCTGGTTCCACACGAGCCGGTGCGTGCCCGTCTCCAGCTCCCGCGCGATCAGCGGCGCGCCCCAGAACGTCCCGATGACGACAGGGATCAGCTGGAGCCCGGCGGCGAGGAACAGCAGCGTGCTCTCGTAGTCGCCGCGGAACTGCGCGAGGGCGGGCGGGCAGTCGGCGGGCCTGCTCGCGCAGCGGGCCCGGTAGGCGCCGTGGGCGTCCCGGATATCGGTGCCGAGGTACACCAGGTAAGCGGCGATCACGGCCAGCGCGACGGCGGCGACGAGCGCCTGGACGCGGAACTGGCGCCAGGTCAGCCAGATCATCGCGCGCCCTCCCCGGTGGTGGCGGACGCCCTGGTCATGTAGGCGAGCACGATGTCCTCCAGCGAGACGGGCTCGACCCGGTACGGCTCCGGCGGGACGGCATCGCCGCGCACCACCGCGGTGTCGCGCTCGCCCGCGCTCTCGGCGTGGACGATCTCGACTCCGGCCGGCGGCCGGGCGAGCCCGCCGCGCGGCGCGACCAGGCGGCGGTGCGCGGCCAGCACGTCCCGGACGTCCCCGGCGACCTGCACGCGGGAGGCGCACAGCACCACCAGGTGGTCGCAGACGCGCTCGATGTCGCCGAGCAGGTGCGACGACAGCACCGCGGCGGCGCCGAGTTCGGCGGCGGACTCCAGCAGGTTCCGCAGGAACCCGGCGCGCGCCAGCGGGTCCAGCGCCGCGGCCGGCTCGTCGAAGATCAGCAGGTCGGGGCGCTTGGCGGCGGCGATCGTGAGGGCGAGCTGCGCGCGCTGCCCGCCGGACAGCCCGCCGGCCCGCTGGGCGGGGTTCAGCCCGGCCTGGGCGACGCGCCGCTCGGCGAGGGCGGCGTCCCATCCCGGGTTCAGCCTCGCGCCCATCCGCAGGTGGTCGGCGACGGTGAACGACCCGTACACGGGGGTGTCCTGCGCGACGAACCCGACCCGCGCCAGGTGCGACGGCCCGGCCGCCGGGGCGGATCCGAGCACGCGCAGCGACCCCGACGTGGGCTCGATCAGGCCGCAGGCCAGGTGCAGCAGCGTGGACTTCCCGGCCCCGTTCGGCCCGACGAGGCCGATGACGCGTCCCGCCGGGACGGTCAGGTCGACCTCGCTGAGCGCCGTGCGGCGGCCGTACTTCTTCGTCAGGCCCTCGGCTTGGAGCACCGGGGGCGGTTGCTTGTGCGGCATGCCGCTCATCCTCGGAGGCGGGCGCCCGCCCGCCCATCGGCCCGCAGCACCGTTCGCCCCGCCGGAGACCGTACTTTCGGCCGGTTCGCCGCCGGCCGGTTCGCGGCCGGTCAGCCGCCCTCGACGATGCGGTTCTCCCACGCCCACGCAGCGATCTCGATCCGGTTGCGGAACCCCAGCCTGCTCTGGACGCCGGCGATGTGGCCCTTCACCGTGCTGAGGGAGATGAACAGCTCGGCGGCGATCTCCTGGTTGGTGCGGCCCCGCGCGACGGCCCGCACGACCTCCAGCTGCCGCTCCGACAGCGGGACGTCCGCGGTGCGCGCGCCCGGCGCGCCGCCCGCCGTCAGGTGCCGCAGCAGCCGCAGCGTGACCGACGGCGACACGAGCGCCTCGCCGTTGGCGGCCGCGCGGACGGCCTCGACGAGCAGCGCGGGGCCGGCGTCCTTCAGCACGAACCCGGCCGCCCCGCCGCGCAGCGCCCCGTACACGTACTCGTCCAGGTCGAACGTGGTGACCACCACGACCCGCAGCGGATCGCGCACGCCGGGCCCGGCCAGCGCGCGGGTGACCTCGATGCCGTCGAGGCGGGGCATCCGGATGTCGACCAGGCACACGTCCGGGCGCAGCCGCCGCGCCGCCTCCACCGCCTCGGCCCCGTCCGCGGCCTCGCCGACCACCCGGATGTCGGGCTGGTCCTCCAGGATGAGCCGCAGGCCGCCGCGGATCATCGTCTGGTCGTCGGCGATCAGCACGGTGATGGTCATCGGGACTCCCGGAGGGGCAGGACCGCGCGCACCGACCAGCCGCCGCCGGGCCGGGGGCCGGCGGCCAGCGTGCCGCCGAGCGTCTCGACGCGCTCGCGCATGCCGACGAGCCCGTACCCGGCGCGATGATGCGGCCGGGCCGGGCCCGGCGGGGCGTCGTCGTCGACCCGCACGGTGACGCCCTCCGGCTCCTCCGCGACGGTCACGGCGACCGAGCCGGCCTGGGGCGCGTGCCGACGGACGTTCGTCAGCGCCTCCCGGACGATGCGGTACACCGTGCTGGTCACCTCCGGGGGCCAGTCCGTGCCGCCGCAGGACCGGAGCGTCGCCCGCGGCCCGCCCGCGCTGAACCGCTCGACCAGCTCGTCGAGCCGCTCCGGCCCGGGCGAGGCGGGCGCGGCGTCGGCGGTGTCGCGCAGCAGGCCGACGACGCGGCGCATGGCGGCGAGGGCCTCGGTGCCGGCGGTCTCGATTCCGGCGAGCGGCTCCGCCGCGTTCGCCGGGTCCCTGCGGGCGACGATCTGGGCGGCCTGGGCCTGGATCACCATCCCCGTGATGTGGTGGGCGACGATGTCGTGCAGCTCGCGGGCGAGCTCGAGGCGCTCCTCGCGGCGCACCCGCTCGGCGGTCGCCGCGGCGTGGGCGTCGAGCGTCCGCAGCCAACGGCCCACCGACACCGCCGCCAGCCACGCCCCGGCGTAGAGCACGGCCATCGAGGACGCGCCGCTCGCGCTGACCGGAGGGTCGGCCGCCAGGCGGGCGACGGCCAGGGCCAGGCCGGCGGCGGCGACCGCGCCGGCCTTGGCGGCGGGAAGGACCCGGACCGCCGTGCCGATCAGCACCGCCAGTCCGAGCACCATGGCCGGGCCGGGTTCGGTGGGCAGTCCCGCCGCGCGCGCCGCGACGATCGCCGTCGCCGCGACGGCGAGGCCGCCCGCGGCCGTCCACGCCGGACGCCGGCGGCGCAGCAGCGCGAGCGCGCAGACGACCACCGCGGCCGGACCGCCGAGCCGCCAGCTCGCGATGCCCCAGCTGTCGGCGAGGGCGACCGCCTGGTAGGCGATGGCCGCGGCGAACAGTGCGGCGAGCCCGGCGCTTGAGGCGGCCCCGGCCCATCGGCGGGAACCGATCAACGCGGCCGTGCCGCACCACCGCCGGACCGCGCCGTTCGCCATTGTTTCGTTCTCTCCTTGCGCTCGTCACGGGTACGGCCGCCGCGCGGCCGTGGCCCGATGCTCCCGGTCCGGTCGCACCTTGTCGAACACGCGCAGGCCCGCGCCGGTGACCAGGGCACCGATCATGATCAGGGCGGCCAGTACGGTGACGGCGCCGTGCTCGGCGATCCGGGCCGACGCGACCACCGCGATCCCGCCCGCGCCGACGGCGGCCGCCGCGGGCACGGGCAGCCTGCGGAGCGCGGAGCCCACGAGCACCGCCAGACCGAGCGCGGTGACGGGCCCCGGCTCCCGCGGCAGGTCGGCGGCCGCGGACACGGCGATCGCGGCGGCCGAGACGATCAGCGCCGCGACCGCCGCTCCCAGGGGCCACCGCCCGCGCAGCAGCGCTAGCGCGCACACCGCGACGGAGATGACGAGGTCGAGGACCCAGGACGTCCCGCCCCAGCTGTCCATGAGCATGTAGGTGGTGAAGGCGATGCCCAGGGCGAACACGAGGCCCAGCCCGATGCCGGACAGCACGGCCCCGGCCGGCCGCGGTCGATCCGCTGCGTTCATGGGCACGACGCTAGGGAGCCGCGCCGCCCGCGGAACCGGCCGAAAGTACGGAAAGGACGTCCGCGGGTCGTGCTCCCGGCCGGTTCGCCTGTGCTCGGTGCTCGGTGCTCGGTGCTCGGTGCTCGGTGGTCGGTGGGCGGCCTCGGGTGTTACGGCCGGAGGGCGAAGAAGGTCTTGACGCGGCGCTCGTGGTAGTCGAGGTCGTCCTCGTCGTGCACGGCGCCCCGTCGCCGGGCGTGCTCGAAGTAGGCCGCCTCGCGCCGCAGCCGGTGCCTGATCAGCTGGACGACCGTCTCGTCGTCCATCTCGCCCGCGGTGCCGCCGGCGTCGTGGTAGTCGGCGATGAAGCGGCGCCGCTCGTCCGGCGCGTCGCCGTGCTCGTCGGCCCATTCGAGCGCGGCGGACGCCACCTCCAGCTCGGGCGCTCCGACGAACGCCTCGTCCCAGTCCAGGACCGCCACCAGCCGGCCGTCCCTGGCGAGGGTGTTGCCGGTGTAGAAGTCCGCGTGCAGCGGGTGGCGCACGCGGCGGCGGCGGTGGAACCCGGCGAGCCAGCGGTCCAGTTCCGGATCGGCCAACGCGGGGACGTCGTGCGGCGGCTCTCCGTACAGGCCGGTCTCCAGGAACGACGGCACGGGGCGCGGCGGCGGCCGGTGGGACGCCAGCGCGCGGTGCAGCCGGGCGAGGAGGCGCGCGCCTTGCGTCCGCATCTGCGGCTCGTCGGCGTCCGGCCACTCGCCCGCGACATGGGACCACACCGACACGGGCCGGCCCTCGACCCGGACGACCGTCGTCCCGTCGCGTGCGCGCAGCGGCGCGACCGCCTCCGGCAGGCCGGCGGCGGCATGCGCGGCGATCCCGTGGCACCACTCTGCCTCGGTGTTCGTGCGGCTCGCGGGACCGACGCGTACGACGATGTCGCCGGCGCGGTACGCGGCCGACTCCTCCCCGCCGTACAGCCGCACGGGTTCGCCGTCGACGGGCCGTCCCCAGGCGTCCTGGACCGCGCGCCTCATGGCGGCGGTCAGCGGCGTATCGACGAACGGCATCACGCACTCCTTCCGGACATCCGGTGGCGCAGCAGGGCGGTGGCGATGGTGACCTGGACCGGGTCGAGCGCGGTCTCGCCGTCCTCGACGTCCCACAGCGCGTTCTGCAGGACGCGGCCGAGCGTCCATCCGGCCGCCCGCCGCCGGTCCAGGCCGAGGGCCTCGGTCAGCAGGTCGAAGCGGCGGAGCACCGCGCGTGAGACGTCACCGGCGGCCACCAGTTCGTCCCACCGGTTGTCCAGCGCGGGCAGCAGGTCGAAGCCGGGATCGCCGGCGAGCGGCTTGGGGTCGATGGCCAGCCAGGGCTCCCGGTCCCCGGCGAGGACGTTGTCGTAGTGCAGGTCCCAGTGCAGCAGCCGGTCGCCGGGCTCGCCGACCAGCTCGGCCACGGCGGACGCGCAGGTCCGCACCAGCCGCCGGTCGGCCGGGTCCGCCAGCGCGGGCACGGCACGCGGCACCTCGTCGAGCATGGCGGCGGCGATGTCGGCCAGGCGGCGCAGACCGTCCGGGGCGGGCACCGCGACCAGGCGCGCCAGCAGCCCGGCCAGGATCTCCAGGGCGGCGGTGTCGTCGGCCACCGACGACAGCGGCCGGGCCTCGTCGAGGCGCTCCAGCAGCATCGTCCCGGTGCCGGGATCGTGGTCGAGGAGGCGGACCGCCCCGTCGCCGCTCCACACGCGCAGGCCGACCGGCTCGGTGGCGTGCTCGTCGGTGACCGGCTGGAGCTTGAGCGCGGCGGGCGTGCCGTCCGCGCGGGTCACCGGCAGGACGAGGGACGCCATGCCGTGCCGTCCGGGACCGTCCGGCCGCAGCTCCCAGCGGTCCAGGAAGGCGGCGGCCAGGTCGGGCAGCGCCGCGATCCAGGCACGGCCGGACGCGCCGCCGTGCCTGGCGTGCGAGGCGGCCAGCGCCTCGGGGACGTCGATGCGGATCGACGTGCTCATGGTGAAGGTCTCCTTCGTGGACTCGGATGTCGATCGGCACGAAGGAGACGGCGGCGGCGCCCGGCTTCCGGGCAGGGGTCAACGCATGCCCCAACCCTAACGGCCGCCGCGCCGAACGCGGTCAGTCCCGGCGCGGCAGCACGGCGCGGGCGAGGGCGTCGCGATCGGCCGCCTCGCGTTCGGCGGCCTCCTGCTCGGCGGCCGCGCGCCGGTCGTAGGCGGTGCGCGCCGCCGCGATGGCGTTCTGGTGCTCCTCCGTCCAGACGACCAGGGCGCGGATGGTGCCGTGGAGGGTCGCGCCCATCGGCGTCAGCGCGTAGTCCACCCGCGGCGGGACGGTCGGGCGCACCGTCCGGCTCACCAGCCCGTCGCGCTCCAGATGCCGCAGCGTGCGGGTCAGCATCCGCTGGCTGACGCCGTCGATCGCGCGCCGCAGCTCGGTGAAGCGCAGGCTCCGCTTGTCCAGCAGCGCGATCACCTGGAGCGACCACTTGTCGGCGATGCGGTCGAGGATCTGCCGCACCTCGCAGTCCGCGCGCTGGTCCCACTGGAGGACGTCGTCGTCGACGCCGGTATCCCCGCAGTAACCGAGGGACTCGAGAGTGCCGTCTTCCATGGTCACCGATGGTGCCCGACGATTACGCCGGTAACAAGAGGGAACCGGCGGGCACTCGGGGAACCGCCCCGGGGCGCGGTTCCCCGACGAGAGGGAGTCGAGCACCGATGTCCAATTCCGTCACCGGATCCGGCGGGCGCCCGGCGGGCCGCGCCTGGGGCGTGCTCCTGGTGCTGTGCGGCGCGATCTTCCTGGAGGGGATCGACGTGGCGATGCTGAACGTGGCGCTCCCGTCGATCCGGGCCGACCTCGGCCTGTCCACTGGGATGCTCAGCGGTGTCGTCAGCGCCTACGTGCTCGGCTACGGCGGGTTCATGCTGCTGGGCGGCCGAGCCGCCGACCTGCTGGGCCACCGCCGGATGTTCGTGCTGTGGCTGGCGGTCTTCCTGGTCTTCTCCGGGCTCGGCGGGCTCGCCACCGAGGGCTGGACGCTGCTGGCCGCCCGGTTCGTCACGGGCGTCGCGGCCGCGTTCATGGCGCCCGCCGGGCTGGCGCTGGTCACGTCCGCCTTCCCGGAGGGGCCGGCGCGCACCCGGGCGCTCGGCGTGTACGCGGGGACGGCGGCGGGCGGCTTCTCGCTCGGCGTTGTCGCGGGCGGCGCGCTCGCCTCGCTCGGCTGGCGCTGGGTGTTCTTCGCCCCGGTCGTCCTGTCGGCGCTGATCCTGGTGGCGGCGCTGGTCCTCGTCCGCGACGCCCGCGCCGAGCGCTCCCCGGACGGCTTCGACCTGGCGGGGGCGTTCACGCTGACCGGGGCGATGCTGCTGCTGGTGTACGGGGTCGTCCGGCTGGAGCGCGCCGGCGACGGCCCCTTCGTGACCGCCGGCGTGTTCGCCGCCGCGCTGGCGCTGCTGCGGCTGTTCGCCCGCGTCGAGCGCCGCTCCCCGTCGCCGCTGGTGCGCCCGGGCCTCCTGCGGACGGCCCCGCTCGTCCGCGTGAACGCGGCCGCGCTGCTGTTCCTGGCCGCGTTCGCGGGCTTCCAGTTCCTGGCCACCCTGTACTTCCAGGAACTGCGCGGCTGGAGCACGATGCAGACGGGCCTGGCCATGCTGGTGATCGGGCTGGACACCGTCCTGGCCCCCGTCCTGACGCCGCGCCTGGTGAACCGGTTCGGCAACACCCGCGTGCTGCTCGCCGGCATCGTGGTCGCCGCGGTCGCCTACGCGCTGTTCCTGCCCGTCGGGATGGACTGGACCTACGTCGCCATGCTCCCGGCGCTGTGCCTGCTCGGGCTGTCGTTCGCGCTGGCCTACGGGCCGCTGACCATGGCCGCCACCGACGGCGTCGCCGAGGACGCGCACGGCCTGGCGGGCGGCCTGCTCTACACCGCCATGCAGTTCGGCACGGCGCTCGGGCTGTCGGCCGTCACCGCCGTCGACGTCGCCGCTGGCGGGGGACTGGACGGACTGCGCGTCGCGCTGGTCGTCCCCGTCGCGGCGGCGACGCTCGGCGCGGCCGTCATCGCGTCCGGCCTCCGCACGCGCGCCGGGCGGGACGGCGTACCGCCGAGCGCGACGCCCCCGGCCGGGTCCGCGGCGGCCGGCTCCGCACGGGCCGCCGCCTGAGCCGGAGAATGAAGCGGGAAGAAAAGGGCATCTGTTGTCGCGGGACAACGGTCCGGCACCCGAGCCGGGCCGGTGGCGATGAGGAGTGACGGACATGAGCCTCTTCCAGCGGTTCTCACGGGCCCGGGCGGGACGCCGGACCAGGGCCGCCGAGCGGCGCCGCACCCCGAGCTTCCGCGAGATGCGCGCGCAGATGCGCACCGCGAAGGCCGAGGCCGACCTCCTCGCGACCGAGGAGCGCATCCACATGGAGGCCGCCCGGATCCGCAGCGGGCGCTGAGCGGCACCGCACCGTTCGAGTCGCGGACGATCGCGGACGACGGAACCGCGCGGCCGGGAGCACAGGGCGCTTCCCGGCCGCGCGCCGGCTCCGTCACCGGCGAAACCGCGCCCACGTCCGGCGGGCGGCCGCGTGCTCCGTGGTCAGGGGCGCCGGTCGGCGATCGCCATCGCCCATTCGTAGAACGCCGCCCGGTCGCCGAGTTCGGCCTGGAGAGCGGGGTCGATGACGGGAGCGTTGGCGGCGGTGAGGAGGTCGAAGAGGCCGAGATGGACCCATTCCCAGACCATGGCGTCGAAGTTGTAGGCGAGCATGAGCGGGGCCAGCCGCTTCCGGACGGCGGTGATCTCGGTCGGAGTGAATCCGGCGCGGTTCAGCCGGACGATCGTGGCGCGTTCCTGATCGGCGTCGATCCGCGTGTCGAGGAACGGTTCGAGCAGATCGGCCCACGTGTCGGGACGCGACGCCTCGGCGATCCCGTGGCGGCGGCAGAACGCTTCGAGATCGGCCTTCCGCTCGCGGGGGACGAACAGCGTCTCGCCGGACGCGGTCCGGATCTCGGGCCTGATGGCGCGCCAGTCGGCGTCGCGGATCCGGGCGGGCGCGACCATTCCCGCGGGGTGCACCGACGCGCCGCGAAAGCCATAGCTCAGGAAACGCACGTGGTCCTCGGCGAAACGCACGTCCATCCGCTCAGAATGGTCTTTCACCGGAGCGTGCGGTAGGCGGCCGGACTGTGAGGTTCGCCGCTCTCCGGCGCCCGCGGGGCGGGTAGGGTGCCGTGGAACGGCACGCGGGAGGTCCGGCGAATGGACGAGGCGCAGGCGATTTCCTTGGTGGTGAAGTGGATCCGCTCCCACGGCCTGGACTACCCCACCGAGGGATTGGAGGCGGACCGCTTCGACGCCGGGTGGAGCGTGTGCGCCCCGGTCGAGGTCGACGAGACCGACCCCATGGCGTTCCTGGAGATGCCGGTGGGCAGATCGGTCTTCCTGGTGGGCGACTCCGGCCGCATCGAGGAGGTGTCGTCGTCCGTTCCCCCGCAGCAGGCCGTTGACCGTTTCGTCGCGCAGGAACGCGCAGGCTCCACCGGCTCCACCGGCCACGGAATGGGCTCCGACGAGTACATGGCCGATTTCGTGCGGTGGCTCGAAGAGGACGGGCCGGAGGAGGAGCAGGACGCCGACGGGATCAGGATCGTCGGCCCGCTGCCCCACGACCCTCTGGCCGGCGACGACATCGACGTGGTCGCCGCAGAGGCGTCGATGCTGATCGAGCCGATCGTGCAGGAACTGGCCCTCCTCGGGCCGCCCGAATGGGAGTGGCTGTGGGCGGAGTTCGCCTTCACCATCTCCGCCGAGATCGCGTACCTGCGGTTCTCGTCGTACCACCGGTCGGTCGTCGTCCCCGTGCCGGAGTCGGTCGCCGCGCTCGTCCGCGAGCAGCGGCACGCGGTGGCGCTGATGCCCTCCGGGCCCTGGTGGCGGCTGCTCCTCACCGTCACCAATCGCGGTGAGACGACCGTGAACTACGACTACGGCGACGGTCCCTTTCCCTACGACCAGCTGCTGGCGCCCGAGCATTACCAGAACGACCTCGAGGCGTATCCCCGGCCGCGCGTCCCCGCATGGCTCGCCCGGTACATCGAGGGGCCGGGGGAGCGGCGCCCGTCCTAGCCGCGCCGGGGTCGCCCGCGCCGGGCCGCCGTAGGATCCGGATCATGGACGCACGCGGTCAGGCCGCCACGATCGTGAACGCATGCCGGCGGGACGGCGGCGGGGGCAGCCCGACCGCCGTCCTGGACGACCGGCCCATGACCGACGCCGAACGCCGCGCCGTTCCCGTCCGGATGGGAACCTCGCACGCCGTTTTCCTTTCGCCAGGCGGCGACGACCATTCCTGTGCGGCCGTCTCGGTGCGCTTCTTCACCGCCGAGGGCGAGCTTCCCGCGTGCGGCCACGGGACGGTGGCCGCCTTGGCCGTCCTGGCCGAACGCGCCGGCAGTGACGACTTCCGGGTTCTTCTCCGCACATCGAAGCGCGTTTTCTCGGGCGGTTCCGTGCGCGACGGAAACCGTTTCGAGTGCACGTTCGATCCGGGGCCGGTGGAATTGCGGGACGCGACCGCGGAGGAATGCGAACTGATGCTCCCCGCGCTCGGCGCCACCCCGCCGGCGCCCGGAGACGGTCCCCGCGTGGCGTCGGTGGGGCGGCCCCGGCTGCTGGTCCCCGTCGCGGACCGGGCCGCGCTGGCGGCCCTGGCCCCCGACCTCGACCGGCTGCGAGCCGCGTGCGATGAGCTCGGGCTGCTCGGCGCCTACGTCCACGCCATGGATGGCGGACGCGGCGCCGCCCGCATGTTCGCGCCGTCCATCGGCGTCCCCGAGGACATCGCGAACGCCAACAGCACCGCCTGCCTGGCCGCCCACCTGGCCGGACGCGGTGACATCGAGATCACCGTGGACATGGGCGACGCGCTCGGCGCGCCGTCCGCCGTCACGGCCGTCGCGCGGCGGGGCCCGTCGGGGCCGTCCGTGCGCGTCGGCGGCGTCGCCGCGATCGAGCGGACCACCGTCCTGCCGCTGCTGTGAGCGGCCCGCCGGCGGCGGCTACCATCGGTCGGCCATGAGCCGAATGTCGAATGCGCGGGGACGGCTTCCCGGGGGCGCGGGCCTCGCGGCGGCGGGCCTCGCGGCGGGCGCGCTGGTGGCGCTCGGGTGGGCGCGCACCCGCCTGGTGGTCGTGACGGTCGACGGCGCGAGCATGCTGCCCACGCTGCGCGACGGCGACCGCGTGCTGGCGCGGCGCCGGCCCCTGCACCGGGTGCGGCGCGGGGACGTCGTGGTGCTGGAGCCGCCCCCGGACGGCCCGTACCTGCCGGGTCCCGCGGGCGCGGACGGACGGACCTGGAACGTCAAGCGCGTGGCCGCCGTCCCCGGGGACCCCGTGCCGCCGGGGATCGCCGGCGAGGGCGGCACGGTGCCGGACGGGGCGCTCGCGGTGCTCGGCGACAACCCGGACAGCGTCGACTCGCGGCAGCGGGGCCTGTACCCGGGGGACCGGTTGCTCGGCGTGGTGGTGCGCCGTCTGACCATCACGCCGGCGTCGCGTCAAGAGCGGGCGGCATGGCAGAAAGCACCAACGCCCGGCGGACCTTGATCGCAGAGTGCACAAGACGGGGACGGGCGGCGGCCGGCCCCTTGTCGGTGCAGATCGCCGGGGTTAGCTTCTGGGCCAGCGAGCGCTGATCATCTCGGCAGCGTGCGCCGGTCGGAACCCCGCAGCCGGCTCGGCCCGGCTCGACGTGAGGAGATCCCCCCATGATCCGTGCAGTCAACCGCATCGGCGACCGCCTCCTCAGCAGGATGCTGCCGAAGACCACCGCCCGCGCCGAGGCCTGCTGGTGGACCTCCACGGGCATCCACTGCTGCATCTACGCCGGCAAGACGTACTGCCGCTGAACCGGCGCGGCCCCGGCCGGCGCCGTGCCCCGGCGATCAGGCGCACGGCGCCGGCCGGCCCCGCGCCGGCCGGCCCCGCGCCGGC